>NZ_JBYVYK010000031.1:0-72189 GCF_058148405.1 Mycobacterium sp. DHQP2018-32-09
CGCCGTCGCCGCCGGTGCCACCCCGGCCGCCGGTCCCGACCGCCGAGTTGCCGCCCGCACCGCCGCTGCCACCGGAGGCGGTGGTCCCCGTGCCGTTCGACACGGCGTTGCCGGCGTCACCACCACGACCGCCGTTGCCGACGGTCGCGTCCCCGCCGCCGCCACCCGTTCCGCCCGTCGCATTGCCGTGCGCCGAGGCCGCATAACCCCCTTGACCGCCGGCGCCGCCGCTACCCGCGATGCCCCCGGCGCGACCCCCCGTGCCGCCGGAGCCACCGGTGGCGGTAGATCCACTGCCCGCGGGCGCCTCGTTGATGCTGTCGCCGCCCGCGCCGCCGCCGCCGCCGGATCCCACCAGGACCGAACTTCCGCCGTTGCCCCCGGCACCTCCGGTCCCCGCACCCCCTTCGGCGCTGCCGTGTCCGGCGTCGCCACCGCGGCCGCCGTGACCGACGATCGCGGTGCCGCCGTCGGCGCCGTCGCCGCCGGTGGCCGTGAAGCCGGACTCCAGGGTCTCGGCGTTGCCTCCGCTACCGCCCGCCCCGGCGTTCCCGACGGCCGACGCGCCGCCGCTGCCCCCGCGTCCGCCGACGGCGTCGCCGTTGGCCGACTGCGCATCGCCACCCCGGCCACCGTTGCCCGCCGTACCCGTCACCAGGCCGCCCCGCCCACCGGCGCCGCCTGCGGCGCCGGTGGCGGTGGTGGGATCGCCGGGCTTGGTGGACTGGACGTCGTCGCCGCCCCGTCCCCCTGCGCCGCCATTACCGAAAAGACCTGCGCTACCGCCATTTCCGCCTGCGGTCGCCGCCGAGACCAGGCGGCCCTCGGCGTCGTAGACGGCGTCGACGCCGTTGCCGCCCGCACCGCCGCTGCCGAACAGCAGACCGGCACTGCCACCGACGCCGCCGTTGGCACCCCGGCCCCCGTTGCCCCACAGCAGGCCCCCGTTGCCCCCGTTGCACGCGGCACCCACGCAGTCGGCGGCGGCGTCCAACCCGTCGCCGATCAACCAGCCGCCCGGTCCGATCATCGGGCGGAACGGCATGGTCGCGACCGCCACCGCGAGCGCTGTGGGCGTGGGCTTCTGCGGCGTACCCGGTGTCCCCGCCGCGCCCCCGAGCAGGCCACAGTCGGCCAGCGGAGCGCACGTGAGACCCACTGGGCTCAAGGCGAACTCGGACGTGGTGAGTCGTACGTCGACGGCGCGGGGCGCGGGTGCGGCAGTGGCATCCGGAGACGAAGCCAGCAGCAGACCTGCGCCCACCACGGCCGCTCCCGTGACCCCGGTGACGACGAGTCGACGAGCCGACGCTCCGGTGCTGCGGGCGTGTCGGGTTCGGCGAGCTTGATGAGTGACCACGGCGGAAACCTCCTCGTTCGAGCAGCCTGTCCGACCCCGGCAGGCGGCGTGTCCGGCATCGCGGTGTCCGCCGCGATCGGCTCGACACCGTCCCCCACGGACCGAGTCGACCGTGTCACTATCGACGCTCGCGTCACCTCGGCACATGGGTCATGGGAGCGAACTTCGATCCCCTCCCCGGACTAGGCACTCGGCAGGAACCCCGCGTGGATCTGGGGAACTAGTTCGCTGGATCCATGACGATTCAGGCCGCGGCGGACCAAAGATGGCTCCTCGGTGGACTCGGCAAACCTGGTGCCGGATAGGGCGATTGAGTAATCTCGGCGTTCGGGGATGCCGATCGCAGGGGGGCGACACGTGGACGACGCGAAGGGCACGGACGGCGCCGTGACGATCATCGACGCCTACGAGTTGTCGCCGTTGCAGCAGGGCATGGTGTTCCATGCCCTGAGCACGCCGGGCCTGGGCGTACACGTCGAGCAGATCACGATCGAGACCCGCGACGAGATCGACGTGCCGACGTTCGAGCACGCGTTCCGCACCGTCATGCAACGACACCCCATCTTGCGGACCAGGTTCCGCTGGCGCGACCTCGACGAGCCGCGCCAGGAGGTGCTGGCCGAGGTCGAGCTGGCCGCCACCGTCGCCGATTGGCGTCACCTCGAACCGGAGGCGGCACGGCAGCGCTTCGAGGTTCACCGGCGCGCCGACCGTCGCGACGACTTCGACCTGTCCGAGGCGCCCCTGATGCGCCTGTTCGTCGCCCACTGTCCCGGCGGTGGGTCCCGCGTGCTGTGGACGTGGCACCACCTGCTCGGCGACGGCCGTTCGTTCGTCGTGCTCCTCGAGTGGTTCGCGCTCTACGACGCGGCGCGGCGCGGCGAGTCGGTCGAGCTGCCGCCGGCCCGGCCCTACCGGGATTACATCGTGTGGCGGCGAACCCTGGATCAGGCTGCCGCAGAGCGGTTTTGGCGCGCCGACCTCGAGACGCTCGAGGCCCCGACGTCACTGGGGCTCGGCGCCCCGGGCGTGACCCAGCGCGGCGCCGACCCGTTCGGCACCGTCCAGCGCAGACTCTCCCGCGACGACTCCGACCGGCTGCGCGCCGCCGCCGCCCGGTGGGGCGTGACCGTCAACACCATGCTGCAGGCGGCATGGGCCGTGCTGCTGCGGCGGTACGGCGGAGAATCCGACGTGGTCTTCGGCGCGACGCGCACCGGGCGGTGGACGGGATCCGACGAGACCGCCGTGCGCATCGGGCTGTTCATCAACACCCTTCCCATGCGCGTGACGGTCGACGACGACGCCGAGATCGGATCGCTGCTGCAGACGCTGCGGGCGCGCCAGGTGGCGCTTCGCCCCTACGAACACACCTCACTCGCCGCCGTGCACGGCTGCAGTTCCGTCGCCAGGGGCACGCCGCTGTTCGAGAGCGTGGTGGTCTACGACCACAAGACGCTCGACTCGTTCATCGACATGCCGGGCCGCAGGTTCGAGTACGCCGGTCAGACCAACTTCCCGTTGACGCTGCTGGCGTACGGGGACGACGAGATGCTGCTGCGGTTGCAGTACTCGACGGAACGCTTCACCGACGCGGCGATGGCTCGCATGCTCGGCCACGTCGTGAACCTGCTGTCCCAGTTGGCCGGTGGCACCGTGACCACGGTGGGCGATCTCGATCCGCTCGACGCCGAGGAACGCGCGGCCCTCGTCGGCACACCGGCCACGAGCGTCGCGTGCCGCGACCGCACGCTGCACGGCGGGTTCATGCGCCAGGCTGCGGCCACCCCCGACGCCGTCGCCGTCACGGCCGGCACGGGCACCGAACGCGTCGAGCTGACCTATGGCGAACTCGACCGCCGGACGTCGGCACTGGCGAGCAGGTTGCGCGAGCTGGGCGTGACGGACGGAGACGTCGTGGGGCTGCGTGTCGAGCGCACCGCCGACGTCGTGGTCGGCATGCTGGGAATCCTCAAGGCCGGAGCCGCCTACCTGCCGCTGGATCCCGTGCACCCACCGGATCGCGCCGCGTTCATGGTCCAGGACGCGGGGGCGCGGATCGTGCTGACGCGGCGGGCGCTGGCCGGCCGGCTGGCGGCCCTCGGGGTGCGGTGCCTGTCCCTGGACGAGCCGCTGCCCGCGACCGCCTCCGTCGCGCCGCTCCCGACGTCGGGGGACCTGGCCTACGTGATGTACACCTCGGGGTCCACCGGCACGCCCAAGGGCGTGCCCATCACCCACCACAACGTGATGCGGCTGTTCGCCGCCACCGCACCGTGGTTCCCGTGCGGGACCGACGACGTGTGGGCGCTGTTCCATTCCTACTCCTTCGACATCTCGGTCTGGGAGACGTGGGGCGCGCTGCTGACCGGTGGGCGCCTCGTCGTGGTGTCGCAGGACACGAGCCGAGATCCCGTGGAGCTGCACGCCGTGTTGCGCCGGGAGGGCGTGACCATGCTGTGCCAGACTCCCACCGCGTTCCGGTCCCTGGCCGAGGCCGACGCCGCCGCACCGCAGGCCACGGCACTACGCACGGTGATCTTCGTGGGCGAGGCGTTGGAACCCCACCTCCTGACACCGTGGATGGACCGCCACGGCGACGCGTCGCCGGAGCTGGTGAACATGTACGGCCCCACCGAAACCACGGTGTACGCCGCCTACCGGCCGATCACCCGTGCCGACCTGTCGGGGGGCAGCGTCATCGGCGTCCCGCTTCCCGACCTCCGGTGCTATGTCCTCGACGACCGACTGCGCCCGGTCCCCGACGGTGTGCCCGGCGAACTCTTCGTCGCCGGGGACGGCGTCGCCGGCGGATATCTCGGGCGGCCCGAACTGACGGCAGAACGATTCCTGCCCAACCCCTTCCACGCGGGGACGATGTATCGCACCGGCGACGTGGTGCGCCGGCTCGACGACGGCGACCTCGAGTACCTCGGTCGCGTCGACCAGCAGGTGAAGATCCGCGGGTTCCGCGTCGAGCCCGGTGAGGTCGAGGCGGCCATCGCCGAGCACCCCGACGTCCGTCAGGTGGCCGTGGTGCCCCGCAAGGATGCCGACGGGCAGACGAGCCTGATCGCCTACCTGGTCGCCGACGGCGACCACGACGCGCTGGACGCGGCGTTGCGGGGGACGTTGCGGACGCGGCTGCCGGAATACATGGTGCCCACGCACTTCGTGACCGTCGATGCGCTGCCTCGCAACGCCAACGGGAAACTGGATCGCGCGGCGCTACCCGCGCCCGAGACCAGCGGGCGCCGTCCGCGCGCGGCGGTCGATCCCCGCTCCCGCAGTGAGGAGCTGGTGGTGGCCGTCTTCAGCGAGGTCCTGCACCGCGGCGACATCGGGGTTCTGGACGACTTCTTCGACCTGGGTGGCCATTCGCTGTCGGCGACACGGGTCATGACGAAGCTCAGCGATCGAACGGGGGTGCGCCTGTCGATGCGCAACCTGTTCGAACGGTCGACGCCAGAGGGACTGGCCCTGGCCATCGACGCGCTCACGTGGACGGCGGCCACGCACCGTCGGGACTCGGACGACGACCGGATGGACGACCGGATGGCACGCGAGGAGTTCGTCTTGTGACCGTCGGGCGGCTACTGGCGGAGCTGGCCAGCCTGGACGTGCACGTCGAGTTGCACGGCGACCAACTGCGTTTCGACGCACCCGTCGGCGTGCTCACCGACGAGCACAAGCGCGACCTGGCGCGGCGCAAGTCGGACGTCGTGGCCTTCCTGCGCGAGGCCCGGCGACTCTCCACCGATCTCCACGCCATCGTGCCCCTACGGTCCTCCGGCACCCGTCCGCCGATCTTCGCCGTCGGCGGGCACAACGGTGACGTCTTCACCTACCGTGGGCTGGCCCAGAGCCTCGGCGGCGACCAGCCGTTCTACGGTCTGCAGCCACCCGGTCTGGACGGAGCCGGACCTCCCCTGCCCCGGGTTCAGGACGTCGCCGAGTACTTCGCCGATCACATCCGCGCCTTTCGGCCCACCGGTCCGGTGACCGTCGCCGGCTATTGCGCCGGCGGTTCGACGGCCTTCGAAACGGCCTACCAACTCGTCGAGTCCGGCGTCCCGGTCACTCGGCTGCTGCTGTTCGGTGCACCGTACTGCGCGGCCTACCGGGCGACCGGAATGGTGCGTGCCGCAGGCCACCTCGGCATGCACGCCGCGCGTCAACGCATCGAGACGGTGCGTCGGACACCCGCGCGCCGGCTCGCGGGCCACGTGAGGCAGCGACTGCGCGACCGGCGCCACCGCACCCCGCCCGACGTCACACGGCAGCGCCGCGCGGCCCTGGAGAAGGTGACGTTGCGAGCGGCCAGGTCGTACGACCCGCCGTCGCTGGAATGCCACCTCGACATCGTGGTCCCCAACCGGGCCTGGGTCCGTGCGTGGGCCCGACCGCTGCACTGGGCCGGACACGTGAGGTCCTGCGCGACGTTCGTGGGGCCCGACGGCTGTACGACCGACACGATGCTGGGGCCGGAGTTCGTGGGCTACGTCGCCGACGTCGTCACCCGCACGCAGCAGACTCTCGTCCGGGAAGCGGGATGGTGAGCGTCCTGCGATGCCTTGCCACACTGCTCTGCATCTCGGCGGGCGTGTCGGCTGCAGGCATACCGGTGTACGTGCGACCGCAGATCGACGAACTACGACGGGCAGACGCAATCCTCGTGCTCAGCGGGCCGCACCACGTGCGGTACCCGTTTGCGTTCGCGCTGGCGGCGCAGGGCTGGGCCCCCAACCTGGTGATCTCGAACCCGGATCCGCAGGACGATCCCAAGCTCACCGCCTTCTGCGGCGCCCCGCACGGCGCGGTGACGGTGCGGTGCTTCCGCCCGGATCCCGCGACCACCAAGGGCGAGGGCCGCGAATTGCGCCGACTGGCGGGCGAATACGGATGGCGCACCGTCATCGTGGTCACGTTCCGGCCGCACGTGTCACGGGCCCGCTACGTCCTGCAGCAATGCTTCGACGGCGCCCTGATCGTCGTGGCGAGCGACGAACGCATCTCCGGCCTGCGCTGGTCGTTCGAATACCTCTACCAAACCGCGGGCTACGTGCGGGCCATCGTGCAGCCCGGCTGCTGACGAACGGGTGACGATGACGAGACGTACTTCGAGACAATCCCTCCCGGGAGAGGCCCGCCTCGGGCGGCGGGACTTCGGCCGGTGGTCGCTGGCGGCCGCCGTGCTGCTCGCGGGGTGCGCCCCGGCACGCCACGGCGCCGACTCGCCCCCGACCACCGCCGCGCCATCACCGGCACCACCGCGCGGCGACGCAGCCCCCATCGCCAAGACCGATGCCGCGGCGTTCGTCGGCGACTACCGCACCGGGGACTTCAGCCAGTGGTGGGTGCAGTGCCGCGGGTACAACGTCGACGGCCGCGACTTCCCCGGCACGTACTCGGCGACCATCGTCGCCGATCCCAGCCACGGTGAGGCGGCCCGGTTCGAGGTGCGTACCGGCGACGTACCCCCCTTCGGCGGCGGGGAGCGCTCCGAGGTCAGCAGCGACCAGACCGTCGCCACCGACGGCCAGGAAGCCTGGTACGGCTTCTCGACGATGTTCGACCCGTCGTTCCCCACGAACCACGCCGACCTCGGGTGGGGATTGACCAACCAGTGGCACGGCGATTCGAACGCCGGATCCCCACCGATCAACTGGAGCACCAGCTTCCGCAACGGCGAGTGGACCCTGATCGCCGACCGGCAATCCTTCCCCGGTGGTTACCTGGGCCAGGTGGCACTGTTCAGCACTCCGCTGGCCGTCGGCACGTGGCATGACGTCCGCATGCAGGTGCGGTGGTCACCGTCGGACGACGACGGTTTCGTGCGACTGTGGCACAACGGCGTTCGGCAGACCTTCGCCGACGGCTCGCAGACCTACCGCGGGCGCACCCTCGTCCCTGGCGGCTCCCCCTCGTTCGTCTACTACAAGGAGGGCTACTACCGGCAGAACGGGATCGGTCCCACCGGGGTGGTGTACCACAGCGGGTTCCGTTGCGCTCCCACCGAGGCGGGCATCTGACCGGCCTCCAACCGGCCGCTAACCGGCCTCGGTGCACTGCCCGGACGAGTCCAGCGGGATCACCCGCTCCGCAGGCGGGGGCCATGCCTGGGCCTGCTGCTCGGCGGCGCGGTCCAGGAGCAGCAGGCGTGCCGCGGCGGGGACCCCCGTCGCCTCGGGGTCCACCAGTTGCCCGTCGGGGCCCGGACGCACGGTCTCGACGAGTCGGTCCGACAGCGGCCTGCCCACCTCCCACAGCAGTTGGGGCCGCAGCGACCCCACGACGGCGTAGCTCCCGGGATGCTCGCGTAGGGCCCGCGCGACCACCGCCGCCACGCAGCGGTGCTCTGCCTGGACCTCGAGGTCGTGGATCACTGGGCCTGCCGGTGCCACCCGCACGCCCTCGCCGTGGTGCCGCACGCCACCGACGAAGCACGACAGCAGCAGTGACGCGGCCAGCACCGCCGGCATCCAGCGCCCCGCATATCGGCACAGCAACCAGTACAGGCCCGTCAGGGCCGGGATCAGATACGAGGCTTCGTCGGGCAGATAGGCGAACGCGGCACCGAACATCAGGATGACGGTGATCGCCCACCCGTCCATCGCGCGACTCCGCTCGACGGGCACGCCCCGGCGCGCGTTCGACCATGCCGACACCACCGCACCGACGACCCCGAGACATCCTGCGATGCCGAACAACTGGATCGAGACGTTCGCGAACAGATCCACCCACGTGCCGTACACCGTGGGCCGCACGAAGCCCACCGTGAGAAAGGCGGGTACGAAGAACGCCAGTGCCACCACGCCCGAGCCCACCGCCAACGTGGCCAGTCGTCGCCAGACGCGGGCCTGCAGCAACCGCGCCGGCTCGACGTCGACCAGCAGCAGCGCCAGCGGCAGGAACGCGAGCGCGTAGGTCGGCCGCGATGCCACCGCCAGTCCCAGCAGCACTGCGGCCCAACCGATCCGACGGGCGGTCACGCACAGCGTGGCGGCCAGGAAGAACGTCAGGCCCCACACGTAGTCCATGGCACCCAGGCTCGCGACGTAGACCACCGGGGTGAACGCCAGCGCCAGGGCCCCTGCCGTCGCCCGCCCGCGGCCCAGCGGTAGCAGCAGACAACCGAACAGCGCGGCCGCCACCGCGGACAGCACCGCCGAGACCATCCCGACCGCCAGGCTCGAGCCCAGCCCCACCTGCAGCATCACCGCGTCGACGAACTCGGGCAGCGGGAACCCCGGCACGCGCGAGGGTCGGTACACCCCCGTCTCCAGGAAGCGCTGCGCCGCCCACATGGCCCGCCACGCGTCCGGATCACCGCCGTAACCGTGGCCCAGCAACGGCAGCCTGCTCGCCAGGACCACCACGGCCACCAGGACGGCCACCAGGACCGCCCAGCCCCACGCAGGCATGCTCGCGAGGCGTGCCCGGGAGGCGCGGCCACCGTCGGTGCGCGGCGTGGCGTGCAGCACGCTGCGGTGAGTCATCGGTGCACGCCCGACACCTTGAGACGGAACACCGCGTAGGAGTGCTGGCTGGCGATGCCCACACGCGGTAACGCCAGCGGATCGCTGGTGGCGTCGGCGAAACCGTTGGTGGTCGACAGCGCCCAGTCCATGCCGTTGGCCCGCACGGCGTCGCGGGCACGCTGATCGAAGTCGTCGGCTCCCCCGTTCGGGTACGCGAACACCGCCGGCGCAGCACCCGTCTGGCGCCGGAGGCACGCCGCCGACGCGGCGATCTCGTCGCGCACCTTCGCATCCGGGCACCGCGACAGGATCGGATGGGTCACGGTGTGCGGGTAGAGCGCCACCGATCCGTCGCCGGCGAGTGTCCGCGCGTCGTCCCACGACAGCATCTCGAAGGGCGTGCCGCGCGCGTCGGTGTCGACCCCCAGGCGCTCGACGACACGCTCGACGAGGTCCAGCCGGCGCTCGTCGTCCACGTGCTTGAGCCGGTCCACCACGGCCTCGCGCGCGGTCGTGCGTTCGGTCGCCGTACGCAGCCGCCACCGTCCCAGGCCGAGGTCGTCGAGGTCGACGTCGTCGTTTCCGGTGCGTGCGAAGGCCAGCCACAGCCGATCGGGCCACAGCGCCTCACCGGTGCCCATGGGCCCGGTGGCCAGGAAGACGGCGGCGGGCAACCCGAGATCACGAAGCACCGGTGCCGCGTGGGTCAGCAGGTTTCGCGTGCCGTCGTCGAACGTCAGCGCCGCCGCCCGACGCGGCAGCGTGCCCGCGCGCATCCGTTCGACGGCTTCGTGCAGGGGCAGCACCGTGAAGTGCCGTCGGACGTAGGTGAGCTGCCGACGCAGCGTGGCCGCGTCGAGCACGTAGCTACACGGCGGTGAGGCCGGCTGCGCCTCGACACCGTGGTACATCAGGATGGCCAGCCGTCCGCGCCGGCGCCAGCGCGAGACAACGGGAACACCCGCCACGCACAGCAGGCGCGCGAGCCACTCCCTGGCCCTTGCCCGCCACGTGAGTTGCGAGGCATCGTCATTGGCGTCATCGGACATCGCTGCGCACCCCTTCCACCACCCCTTCCACCCCCGTGTGGAGCGTCGTTCCCATGGCCGCGCGGTAGGCCATGACGGTCTGCTCGGCGATCGCCGCCGGGGCAAAGCGCTCGGTCGCGATCTGGTGGCCGCGCCGCCCCATGCGCGCGCTCAGCTCGGCGTCGGCGAGCACGGCCGTCAACCGAGCGGCGAGCGCGGCCTCGTCTCCGGAGTCGACGAGGAACCCGCTGCGACCGTCCTCGACCATCTCCGGGATGCCGCCCACGCGGCTGGCCACCACCGGGGTGCCGGCTGCCATGGCCTGGGCGACGATGGTGGGCGCGTTCTCCTGTCGCGAGAACAGCACGACGGCGCGGGCCCTCGCGATCTCGGTGCGCAGGCGGTCACTTGCCACCTGGTCGACGATCTCGACGCAGTCGGTCAATCCCAGTGCGGCCACGCGGTCGCGGATCTCGTCGAGGTAGGCGGCATCCGACTGCGGTCCGATCAGCGCCAGTTCGGCATCCGGGATGGTCTGGCGCACCCGGGCCATCGCGTTGACCAGTCCCAGGGGGTTCTTCAACGGGATCAGGCCGCCGGCGAACAGCAGCCGCGGCGCGGTGGGACCCGCGGGGGCCAGCGCGAAGAACTCGGGAGCGACCGGATTGGCGATGCCGAAGCGCGTGCCCCGAACCAGGGGCGCGAGTTCGTCGGCGTCGTAGCGGGAGATCGAGATCACCACCTTCGCCCGCCCGAGGACGCGGGCGGCGAGTCGGCGGGCCAGCAGCGCCCGCAGCGTGGTCCGCCAGCCCGCCGCGTGGTACAGATGCGTCTCGACGTAGGTGATGCCGTGGACGGTGACGACGGCGCGGGGGCTGCACCGCACGGCGATGTCACCGTTGATGCCCATCTCCTGTCCGTGGATCACGTCGGGGCGCAGCGCGGCCACCATGGCCCGTGCCTTGCGCACGTCCAGGAACGCACCGGTAAGCATCCGCCAGCGATATTGCCCACGCACGTAATGGATCCGCACCTTGGGCGACTCCTGGCGCGATGGCACGGGCGCCTCGCCGTGGTGGAACCGCAGCACCGTCACGGAGTCGACGTCGTCCCGCGCGGCGAGCGCGGGAACCAGTGTGCTGGTTGCCGATTCGACGCCACCGCGAATCACGCCGGCTTCCACCGGGTACGTACCGATCATCAAGACGTTCAACCCCATCACCCGTTCCCCCGTCTGGTCGATCCCACCGCGGCGACGAACGCCGTGGCCGCCGCGGTCGCGACGCCGCGCACCGAGCGCCAACGCGTCGGGGCCACCACCCGCAGCATGGCCAGGTACACCGCCACGAACGCCGCGCCCTCCGCGAGCACCAGGCACAACCCCACGGGCTCGACGTAACGGTCGGAGCGCACGACGGCGTGCTCGAGGCCGAACACCAGGGTGAATGCCACGACGGCTGCCGCCGTGGTCGGCAGCACGCTGTCCAACACCTGACGGTAGGAGGAGCCGACGACGGCGCGCGCGATCAGCACGGCGGCGACGCCGCAGCTCAGATACGTCGCCGACAACCCGATGCCGACGCCCACCAGTCCGTAGGGCAACAGCAGCAGCACCAACGGGATGTGCAGTCCCAAACCCAATGCGCTGAGCCAGTTCACGAGCGAGGGCCGCCCCGCACCCTTGATGGCGGTGACGCCGAGCGCCTGCAGCGCGGCTCCCACGGCGATGCCCGCCATGGCCATGGCCGCCGACCCCGCCGGACGCCACGCGTCGCCCAGCAGCAGGACCACCACGGGCTGTCCGAAGACCACCAGCAGCGCCCCGAGCGGCAGCGCCCCGAACCACGTCCAGCCCAGCGCCCGCAGGAACGCCTCGCGGAACCGGACGGCATCCGCCGCGACCCGGGTGAATGCCGGGAACAACACGTACCCGAACACCTCGACGACCGCCATGGCGGGCATGGCCGCCATCTGTGAGCCGTAGCGGTACTGGCCCAGGTCGGCCGTGCCGAGTCGGCGGCCCAGCAGCACCTGCTGGAAGGTCTCCCGGATGCCGGTGGCGACGTGGTCGAGCAGCAGCGGGAACGAGAAGCCGGCCAGCTCGCGCCACAGCCGGAACGAGAACCGTCCGCGGAACGGCCGCCACCTGGCCATCCACCAGCTCAGCACCAGCAGCACCACGATCGAGGCGTACGACCCGACGACGAGGGACCACGCGCCGAAACCCATGACCGCCAACGCGATCGACACGACCGTGAACGCGATCTTGGCCGCGGGCTGGATGACCATGCGCTGCTTGAAGCGCAAGTCCCGCTGCATCAGCACCTCGGGCACGCTCACGCACATGTAGAGCAGCACCAGTCCCGACGTCGCCGCCGACACGTGCCCCACCCGGGGGTCGTGGAACAGGCGACCGATCACCGGCGAGGCCAGCAGCACGCCGACCCCGAGCACCAGCCCGGTCGCGAACGTCACGACCAACACCGTGTTCGCCGCGTCCTCCACGTCGCCGTCGCGCTGCACCAGGGCCTGCGCGAGCGTGCTCTGGGTGAAGGCGAGCAGGAAGCCGGACAGGACCGAGCCCGCCGTGAAGACACCCACCTCGGCCGGTCCGAGGATGCGCCCCAGCGCGATGGTCTGGACGACGACCGCGAGCTGGCACACCACGACGCCGACGGCGGAGTACCCCACGCCCCGCTTCAGGACGCCGGTGAGACCTCCTGCAGCCCTGTCGATTCCCGCGGTCATCACCAACCGATGCCCTGATAGTTGGGCCTGCCCCGGAGTCGCTCGGCATTCGGCAGCCGCACCAGGTCGATCAGGAGGCAGTCCGGTCGCAGCCGGCTGAGGGCGTCGACGACCTCCGGGGAACGCGACCCCACGATCACCACCTCACCGTGGGCGAGCACCTCGTCGGCGTCGTCGGTCAGCACGTCGCCGATGTGCGGCAGCCGCTCGTCGATGTAGGTCCGGTTGGCGCCGACGAGGCGCGACAGCACCACGTTGGCATCGTGGATCAGGACGTCGTAGCCCTTGCCGATCAGCCGTTCGACGAGTTCCACCATCGGGCTCTCGCGCAGGTCGTCGGTCCCGGACTTGAACGACAACCCGAAGACGCCCACCTTGCGCCGGCCGTCTGCGAGTACCAGATCGAGGGCGCGGCGCAGATGAACCTCGTTGGAGGTCAGTAGGTTCGACAGCAGCGGCAGGTCCACGTCGTTGCGACGCGCGGTGTGCGTCAGTGCCCGCAGGTCCTTGGGCAGGCACGAGCCGCCGAATGCGAAGCCCGGCCGCAGGTAGGCCTGGCTGATGTTGAGCTTGGTGTCGGCGACGAAGACGTCCATGACGGCGTGCGAGTCCAACTTGAGCGCGGCGCACAACGCACCCACCTCGTTGGCGAAGCCGATCTTGAGGGCGTGGAAGCTGTTGTCGACGTACTTGGTCATCTCGGCCACCCGAATCGGCACTTCGAACCGCGGACCGGGAAGACCGTCGTAGAGCGCCAGCACCGTCCGCCTGCTGGCCTTGTCGGTGCCGCCCACCACGGTCTTCGGCGGGTCCTCGAAGTCCCGGACGCTGGTGCCCTCACGCAGGAACTCGGGGTTCACGCACACGCCGAAGTCGACCCCGGCGATCTTGCCGGACGTCCGCTCCAACAGCGGGATCAGCGTGTCCTCACAGGTTCCGGGCACCATGGTGCTGCGGAACACGACCACGTGCCATCCGGACTTGTCCCGCAACGCGGCGCCGATGTCCGCGGTCACCTCCTCGAGGTAGCGGGTCGACAGGCCGCCTCCGGACGTGGACGGCGTGCCGACACAGATCAGCGAGACGTCGGTGTCCAACACGGCGCTGCGCGGGTCGTCGCGGACGACGAGGCTGCCCGCGGCCACGACGGCGGCGGTGAGGTCACCGATCCGCTCCTCGACGACCGGTGACCGCCCGTCGCGCAGCGCCGCCATCTTCTCGGCGTTCACGTCGACCCCCACCACGTGGAAGCCGCGCGCGGCGAGGCACGCCGCGCTCACGCAACCCACGTATCCCAGACCGAACAGGCTCACCGAGCGCGGTAGCTGGTTCATGATTCACTCACCAATCTCGAAGGGGTTGACGTGGGCGCGTAGGTGACGGCCCCGGGTCTCGTGGTGTCGATGGTCAGGGCGTGGCCGACGCCGCCTTCGGTCCAGCCGACGTGCAGCAGGGTGCCGTTGCAGACGATGGTGGGCTCGCCGATGGTCTCCGCGTCGTCGGCGCGCAGCAGCGTGAGCAGGGCCAGCGGCAGCTCGGTTCGCGCGTGCACGCCGAGCAGCCACGCCGGCGTCCTGGCCTCCAGCCGATCCGACCACCAGCCCAGCCCGGAGTCGGTGTCCGCACGCACCTGCCGCAGGTCGATGGGCGCCGTCGCGGCATGACACAGTTGCAGCGCCGGCGTGTCGTCGCGGTCGACCAGGTGGCCGTCCGGGGTGGGGATCCAGTCCAGCTCCGGGTGCAGCGGCCAGGACAGCGCGACGTCGTGCACGGCGGCGCCCTCGAGCAGGTCGACCACGATCACGGTGGGCGCCGTCGGCCCGGCGATCAGCCACCGGCGGTGGCCGACCGGATCGTGCAGTCGCCGATATCCGTCGTGTTCGGCGTCCACGATGCCGCGCTCGACGTCGACCGCGTGCACGGTCACGTGCGCCTGGCGGCTCCAGTAGAACGGCCCGCCGATCACCGACTGATCCACGCCGTCGACACACACCGTGGGGTGGGCGCGGGTGCCGCGGTGCACCGTGCGCCACGCCGGGTTGCCGTAGTAGCTGCCCGTTCCGGGGTCGACCACCAGATCGCGGCCCGCGCAGGCGAGGGTGACGGCCAGGGCGTCGGCATGCCCGTGCGCCGCCGTCGAACCGTGGCCGAGCGGTCCGACGTCCATCGTGACGCGCGGGGTGGGGCGTCCGGTGGCGCGGGGCCGCAACACCACGAGACCGCCGTGCGGGGCATGGCCCCCCGGTACCGTGTCGCCGCGCGTCACGCCCGCACCCAGCCCGTCGAGATCACCAGCCAGCGCGTCGGCGAACCAGGCTGCCTCCCAACTGGATTCGCCGTAGCACAGAGCGTCGGCGGCACCCGTGATCGCGGCAACCATGCCGAGGTGGCCCCGGACGGTGCGACGCTCCTGCGGACCGAGCCGCACCGCGAAGCCGTCGTCGTCGTCGCCGTAGCGCGGGTCGGGATCGCCGGAGCCCACCACGGTCACCAGGTACCGTGCGCTCCGTCGCACGGCGGCCAGCAGCACCGGCGACGGGTCCGTGCCGGACATCCGATCCCACAGCGCCACCAGTGCACACAGCTCCGCGGTGAACACCTGGTAGGACGCCGACTGCTCGGCGCCCGCGCCGTCGGGCAGGATCAGCCGGTCCGCTGCGCCCTCCAGCTCGACGATCGCACGCCGGTACGACCGTGCCGGGACGGCGAGTTCGGGGAAGAAGCGATGCACGGTCGCCAAACCCGCGAGTTCGCCGACGAGGTGGTTGTTGGCCGAACTGAACCGCGAACGCCCCTGCCAGCAGTACCGGGCACCGGCGTCGAGCATCCGGACGATCCGGCGGTACCGCTGCGGGGTGAGTGCCGCCGAGTCGCGCAGCCCCTGCAGGGCGACGGCCACCGAGATGGCTCTGATCCCGGCCTCGAACGCGCCCCGCCAGGCGATCCCGATGCCCACCGGGTTCTGCTCCAGCCAGGAGTCCAGATGCTCGAAGGCGCGCTCGGCGTAGCGGTCGTCGCCGGTGAGCAGCCATGCCTGCGCCAGCACGAGGAGGTGCTGCAGTCGGTTGAGTTCCCAGATCCACTTCGGGTCACTGCCGGCGACGCGGTGGTCGATCCGCGCGGCCGCGATGGCAGGCCAGTCGTAGTCGGTGCGGGGATCGCGGTTCCAGTCGACGACGGTGCCCACGTCGACGGCCGGGTAGCCGAAGTAGGCGTGCCGTCCCGCCATGATCTGGTCGGCCCGGGCGAGGAGCGCGTCGGCGCGTCGCGGATGCCGGTCGGCGAGGCGGTGGGCGCGCTCCCGGTCCAGCAGCACCGGTCGCCCGTCGCCTGCGCGGAAGCGCTGCAGCAGAACGTCCCAGTCCGCGTCGCGCCGCCCCAGCACGGCGGCGTCCGACCGTTCGCGCAGACCGTCACGGTGGGTCACGGTTTCCCCCACCCGACGGGCGCGCCAGAGGAATTCGCGCGGTGACATGGTCGCGGCGCGCCCCACGTACCAGGCCAGCCGGGAGCCCTGGCGCGCCGCGGCGAGGCTGCGGTAGGTGCCCAGCAGCACCTCGAGATTGCGATCGCCCTCGGCCGCATCGACGACGGCACCGACTGCGCCGACTGTGCCGACTGGGCCGACTGGGCCGACACCGTCACCACCGCCGTCGCGGGCCAACGTGTCGCGCAGC
The DNA here is from genome assembly GCF_058148405.1 of Mycobacterium sp. DHQP2018-32-09. Classification (NCBI taxonomy): domain Bacteria; kingdom Bacillati; phylum Actinomycetota; class Actinomycetes; order Mycobacteriales; family Mycobacteriaceae; genus Mycobacterium; species Mycobacterium sp. DHQP2018-32-09. The sequence continues at coordinate 16,295 of NZ_JBYVYK010000031.1, forward strand.
CGATCGGCGAGGTCCGCCGCGTCGGCGGGGCGGTACCGGACGACACCGGCCGGCCGGAACCCGACGTCGCTGGCCACGACCGGGGTGCCCACGGCCAACGCCTCGCGGACCGAGATGGCGTCGCCCTCGTGGTGCGGTGTGCGCACGAAGACGTCGGCGCGGCGCATGATCCCGCAGACCGCCGCCTCGTCCTCGCGGACCAGCACGTGACCGGCGAGGTCGCCGAGCCCCGCGAGGAACCGAGCGCGGAAGGCGGCGTCCCCACCACTCTTGACCGCGAGGACGAGCCCGATCCGGGGGTACGCGGCCCGCAGGGTGCGCACGGCCGCCACCAGGTCCTGGCTGCCGTAGTAGTCGAACCAGCCGCTGGTCGAAGCGAGCACCGGGTCGTGGGCGGTGACGAAGTCCTCGACCTCGGCAGGCAGGCGCTGGTCGGCGCGCGGATCGAGGTCCGGCGGGAGCGCATTGGACAGCGTGACGACGTGCCACGGGGCAACGCCGATCGCGCGCAGCGCATCGGCGATCTCCGGGGTGCACGCGACCACCACACGCGGCCGGGTGAGGATGAAGCGGACGAGCCGTCGGCGCACTCCCCGGTATCCGCTGACGGCGGTGGGGAACTCGCCACCGGCGACGGACAGGATGCTGGGGCGACCCACCACCCGCGCGGCCACGAGCGGGAGCACGTTGCCGAGCAGGTTGGGCTGGCTGCCCGTCACGCAATGAACCACGTCGGGCCGTGCGCGCAGCACGACCAGCGCGGCGCGCGCGAAGACCAGCAGCCGGGTGAGCTGACGCCGCCAACCGCCGAGCGCGGCGTAGGGCACCGGGATGCGCAGCGCCGTCAGGCCCGCCCGCGTCAGCCCGGCCTCCAGGGATGCGAAGTACACGCCCATGCCGCCGTAGGGCGGTGGGAAGGGGCCGACGAGCCCGACCGTCGCCGGCCGGCCGGCGGTCACGACGACCCGCCCTCGACGGTCACCATGCCCGCGGCCGCGCCCCGGCCGCCCAGCGCCACCGGGAGGTCGACCTCGACGGCCCGCCGTTCGGTCAGGGCCAGCGGCACCTGCAACGTCAACGCGCTCGACCAGAAGGCGGCCTCCGCGGCGGCACGTGCGTCGCGGACGCCGGTGGCCAACTCGACGAACGCCGCCATCTCCTCGCGGTGTCCCTTCTCCTGACGCCGACCGCGGGTGCGGGTCTGCTTGCCGCCCTTGCCGATCTGGAGTCCGAAGAAGTCGTCGACGACCCCGACGACGCCGCCGCAGAACACCTCGACGCGTTCCTTGGGGATGCTGGGGTCGCCGTTGCCGAGGTACTGCAGGCTCGCGACCGAACCGCAGGAGAACGTCACCTGGACGACCACGGTGTCGGCCAGTTCGGCGGGATCCGGCGAGGCGATGGCGTCCGCGGACACGCGCACCGGGTGGCCCTCCACCAGCGCACAGGCCAGATCCAGGAAGTGGCAGAGTTCGCCGACGATGCGGCCACCGCCCGAGATGGGGTCGCGCATCCAGTGATCGCCGGGCAACCGACCCGCGTTGCAGCGGGCGATGACCACCCGCGGCACGCCGCTGGGCAACTCGGCCGCAAGGTTCGCGATCAGTGGGGAGTAACGCCGGTTGAAGCCGACGAGCAGGGGCGGAGCCCCGCTGTCGGCCCACGCCGCCGCCACGTCCTCCAGTCCCTCCCACGTCGTCGCGAGCGGCTTCTCGCAGAAGGTGGCCTTGCCCGCGCGCAGGGACCGCGCCGCGAGCGCGGCGTGGGAGTCGTGCCTGGTGGCGATCACGACGGCGTCGGTCTGCGGGTCTGCGATGAGCGCTTCGGCGTCGCTGGTGGCGTAGGCGAACCCGTAGGTCTCGGCAACGCGACGCGCCGTGGCGCCACTGGAGGTGGTGATGCCGCCGGGCGTCACGCGGCCGGTGGCGGTCAGGGCAGGTAGCAGCACCCGGGTGGCGAAGTTGCCCGCACCCACCATCGCCAACCGGATGCGATCGGTCCGCGGCCGCGGCGCGGTGTCGACCTCGACGCGGTGACGGGCACCGGCGCCGGCGCTGTCGGGGTACTGCAGCAGCACGCCGATGGGGCGGTCGGCGACGGGCTGCTTCCCGGAGATGAGGGCGTAGGCGTCGGCTGCCGCGTCCACCGGAAAGCGATGCGTGGTGAGCGTGTCGACGTCCACCCGGCCGTCGCGGACGAGGCGCAGGAACTCCCCCAGGTTTCGCTGCTCGGTCCAGCGCACGTAGCCCAGCGGGTAGTCGTGGCCGTGCTCCTCGTAGGCGGGGTCGTAGCGTCCCGGCCCGTAGGACCGCGAATAACGGAGGGCGATCTCCTTGTCGTAGAACGGGTCCCGAGGCAAGGTCAGTCCCACGTGCCCGACGAGGACCACCCGCGCCCGGTCCCTGGCGAGTCGTGCCGCCAACTCGATGGGGTCGTTGGACGCCGCGGCGGCGCAGATCAGCACGGCATCGACGCCGGCGCCGTCGGTGGCGGCGTCCACGACGGCCTCGACGCCGTCGTGGCGGGCGACGGCGCGTTCGACGCCCAGCCGCTCGGCGAGCGCGCAGGCGGCGGGGTCGAGGTCGGTGCCGAACACCCGGGCACCGGCGACGCGCGCGAGTTGTGCGGCGACGAGACCCACCAGACCGAGACCGATGACGAGCACCCGGTCACCGAGGCCGAGATCGGCCTGCCGCACGCCGTGCATCGCGATGCATCCCAGCGTGCCGAACGCAGCCTGATCCGCACTCACGCCGTCGGGTACCGGCGCCAGCAGGTGCTTGGGGATGAAGTTCACCTCGGCGTGGTTGGCGTGTCCGGCGCCCGAGCAGGCGACCAGATCGCCCACCGCGATCCCGGGCACGTCGGTGGCCACGGCGAGCACGCGGCCGGCAGCGCTGTAGCCCAACGGATTCGGGGACTCCAGCCGTTGCATCACCGTCCGGTAGGTTTCCTTGAGCCCGTCCTGGCGCGCCTTGTCGAGCACCTGGCCCACCAGTTCGGGGCGGGCTCGCGCCTTGCCGAGCATGCTCTTCTCCCCCAGCTCGATCTTGCTGCGCTCGGTGCCCGCACTGATGAGCGACGACACCGTCGCCACCAGTGCCCCGCCGCGGTGCAGCCGCGGCGGGGGCACCTCCGCCACCGTGACCTCGCCGGTCTTCAGGTTCTGAATGGCTTGCTTCACATCGCCTCCGTCCGTTGGAGATCGCTGGTCGTCTCCGGGGTGGACTGCTCGACGGGTTCGCCGAGCAGTCGGTGGTAACAGCTCAGGAGGGCGCGCCGCGACACGTCCCAGGACAGGTCGCCGGCGACCCGGCGGTACCCGACGTCCCCCATCTCGCGACGGCGGCTCGGGTTGTCGAGCAGTTCGTCGATCGCCGTGGCAAACGCCAACTCGTCGTTGCCGGGCACGTACACCGCCGCGCCCGCGGCCGACACCCGCGCCTCGGTGAGGTCGAACGACACGATGGGCCGTGCCATCGCCATGTACTCGACGATCTTGTTCATCGTCGACACGTCGTTGAGGGGGTTGTGGGGGTCGGGCGCCAGACACACGTCGGCCGTCGACAGGCACCGCTGGACGAACTCGTCGGATACCCGGCCGGGAAATTCGACCACGTCCGACAGACCCAATTCGGCTGCCAGCGCGACCTGTTGGTCGAACGTGTCGCCGGACCCCATCATGATGCAGTGCACGTCTTCGCGACCGAGTTGGTGGCGGAGCAGGTGCAGGGCACGCACGGCGTAGTCCACACCGTCGGAGGGACCCATCACGCCCAGGTACGCCAACAGGTGACGCTTGCCCCGGCGCAGCTCGGGATCCGGTGGTCGGTGAATGAATCGACTGAGATCGGGTGCGGTGCGGACCACCGACACGTTCTCGGGGGCCACCTTGCCGCGCTCGATCGCGATGCGGCGATAGCTCTCGTTGGTCGAGATGACGGCGTCGGCACTGGCGAAGGTGAGCCGCTCGACCAGCCGGGTCATCCAGTAGAGCGCTCGACCCCCGGTGGGGAAGCGCGACAGGTACATCTCGGGTCCGAGGTCGTGGTGGTCGAAGACGAAGCGGGCTCCGAACGGCCGCAGCAACAGCGCGACGAGGAACAGCAGATCGGGTGGGTTGCACGCGTGCACCACGTCGATGCGTGCGGTGCGGCGTACCCGCAGCGCCAGCCGCGCCGTGTGCAGCAGGGCCAGCGGATACTCCCGCAGGTAGCCGATGGGTCCCGCGGTGGCGGCGTGCAGCGGATATCGCAGGATCCGGACGCCGTCGAGCACGACGTCGCGCTCGCGGTCGACGGTCGCGCCCACGGGGCAGATCACCGTCACCGCGTAACCGGCGTCCACCAACGCGCGGCTCTCCTGCCAGACGCGTCGATCGAAGGGCACCGAGAGGTTCTCGACGAGAATCAGTACGTGGCGTGGCATCTCAACTCCGTCCGGCGGTGGCGTACCGCACGCCGGCGACGTCCTCGAAGGCCTGCTCGGCCAGCGTGACGCTGCGGTCCAGGCTGAACTCGTCTTCGACGCGGCGGCGGGCGGCCGCACCCATGCGCCGCGCGGTCACGGGGTCGCCGAGCACGTCCAGCAGTCGCGCCGCGAGCAGCCGGGGATCGCTGGGCGGCACCAGGTGGCCGGTACGACCCTCGTCGATCATCTCGGGAATGCCTCCCACGGCGGTGCAGACCGCGGGTCGACCGCACGCCATCGCCTCCAGCAGCGCGATCGAAAAGCACTCCACGGTAGTCGAACTCAACGTGAAGACGTCGACGGCGCCGAGCAGCCGCGCCACGTCCCGGCGGATCCCGGTGAAGTGCACGTTCGGCACGAGTCCCAGGTCGCGCGTGATGGCTTCCAGGTCGGTGCGGCACGCACCGTCGCCGACGACGAGGAACCTGGCCCGCGGTAGCCGGTCCACGACCAACCGGGCCGCGCGCAGCAACGTGGCGTGGTCCTTGATCGGACTCAACTCGGCGACGATCGCGACGGTGGGGTCGCCTGCGCACCAGCCGAACTCGCCGAGCACGTCGCGATCGCCCCGGGCGTCGAAGAGCGCCGGATCGACACCGTTGTGGATGATGCGGATCTTGTCGGCTCGATATCCGAGATCGTCGGTCAGATAGCGCCGTTGGGCCTCGGCGACACCGAAGTAGGCGCTCGTCCAGCCCGACAGCCGAGCGTCGACGAACCTCCGGACGTTGCCCCGCGGTGTCGGGTCCCCGATGTTGTGCACCCACATCACGGTGTGCGGCACACCGGCCGCACGCGCGGCCAGCCGCCCCAGCGTCTCTGCGCTGTAGCCCCGGACCACCACGACGTCGGGGCGTTCCCTCCGCATGATCGACGTCAGTTCGACCAGTGCGCGCCCGGCCTGCCGCTTGTCCCCCCGGTGCAGGGCGCGGGCCGGGATTCCGGTGGCGGTCAGGTCGGCGAACAGGCCGCCCTCCTCGCCGAGGCACACCACCGACGGTTGGAACCTCTGCGGGTCCATCCGTGGCAGCAGCGTGACCACGTGACGCTCCGCGCCGCCGACCATCAGATCGGGCACGACGAACGAGATCCGCAGTGGACGGCCGGTCATCGGGTTCCTCCCCCGGCTGCCGCGACCCGCCGGTCGGCCCATCCGACCGCCACGCCGACGATCAGGAAGATGATCGTGGTCGACGAGTCGAAGTACCGTAGATCCACGGTCATCCCGGCGCATACCAGGATGGCCACGGCCATGACGGCCAGCACCACCAGCGGCTGACCGCACAGCTCGTGCGCGTCCAACTGCCGATAGGCGTGCCACAGCCGATGGGCGATGAGCAGGAGGACCGCGAGCCAGGCAAGAAGCCCGATCAGACCCAACTCGGCCAGGATGGCCAACTCGTTCTGGTGAGACACCTCGCCCCAGCCCGCGCTCCAGTCCGTGGCGGGCGTCCACTGCTGGTGGAAGTACGAGTTCACGGCTTGGAAGCGTCCGATGCCCCAGCCGGCGAACGGCTTTCGCTCGAAGGCCCACATCGCGGTCTGGATGTCGTTGAGCCGGGACTCGACCTCGGCCTGCGAGCCCACCCCGCCGGCCTCCCGGTCGGAGCTCGTGAAGGTGGTCCAATTGGCCGCCACCAGGGCGGCCAACGCGGCGAGCACCGTGACGTACCACGCCCGCACGCCCTTGGCCAGCAACGCTCCGATGATCAGAACGGCGAGACCGCCGAGCCATGCGGCGCGCGTTCGGGTCTCGTACAGCCCGACGCCTGCGGCCACCCCGATGACGCAGGCGAGAATCCGCTGCCATCGCGCCTCGCTGCGCCGGCTGAGCACCAGCATGGCCGTCGCGAAACCGACCGCCAGGACCATGCCGTTGATGACGGGCTGGTTGAACAAGCCGACGGCGCGTCCCACCCACGCAGGCTTCTCCACCACGGCGGCGTAGCGCGGCCAGACGTAGGCGGACAGTCCCACGAAGGGCATGATGCTCACGGCCGCGGAGTACGCGGTGATCCCGAGGATGGTCCACAGCAGCGCGCGCACCGCGGACACGCGGTCGAAGACGTAGCGTCCAGCGACGAACATCGCGAACGGGATCACGATGCCGATGACGATCAGCCGCGGCACCGAGACGTCCTGGGCGAGAACCACGTCCGTCGCCGGATAGCGGTGGGCGGTCAGCATCGAATAGCCGTTCCAGGCCACGTACACGGCCATGGCCCAGCCGATGGGCCCGATACCGCGCAGCCGGACGTCCGTGCGGTCCAGCCAGAGCAGTGTCGCCACCGCGGCGCAGGCGAACACGGCCAGGAAGAGTTCGACGGGCAGCGTCACCATCGCCTTGACCGGTAGCCGCAGGAACATGGCAATCAACAGCAGGACGACGGACAGCACCGGGCTGGCCAGCGCGCAGAGGCCCAGGACGAGCGCGATCGCCCCGGCCAGGATCAGCGTTCCGGACAGCGACGGCAGCGTCACCAGCAACCCTGCGGCCACGAGTACGGTCAGTACGGCGGTCGGGCGGACCGTTCGCGACGGACGTACCGCGGCCGCGCCCCGCAGCGCAGACATGGTGGTCATCGGCGTCCGCCTGGGCTCTCGGCGTAATCGGTGCGGCGCTGCATGCTGGCGATCCACCCGGCCTTGGCCGGCTTGCGGCTGCAGACCAGGACCGCACCCAGCAGTGCGGCGCGGCCCTCGGTCAGGGCCGCCACCGCCGCCGTCACGCCCGTCGCGCGGGAGCGGTGCTTGTCCACCGCCAGCACGGTGACGTCGGCTGCGGCGCAGATCTGTTGTGCGTCCATGGCATCCGCCAGCGATGGCGCGGCGATCACGACGGTCTCCGCGCCCGCCCGCAGTTCGGTGATCACCGCGGCCACCCGATCCCGGCTGACGCGCAGGTGGCGGTCGGGGCTCGCCGTCCCCAGGGACATCACCCGCAGCGCGTCGAGGGGCCCTTCCTGCAGCGCCCGTTCGACCAGCCTGGGGTCGGTCAGTGCGTCGTTGAAGCCGGGTACCAGATCGGGGGATGCCGTGGTGGCGTCGGTGTAGACCAGCACCGTGTGAGTACCACGCTGCGCCGTCAGCGTCGCGATGGCCTCGGCCAGGTCCTGGGCCGCCCGCGCACCTCCGGCGTCGGCGACGGCGACCACGGTCGACGCCGGAACGTCCTGCAGCTCCACGAGATCGACGATTCTGCGCAGGCCGCGCTGCCGTTCCAGATCGTGGTGGGCCGACCCGCCCTCGGGCAGGTCGGCGAGCACGTCGACGCCCGTCTTGTCGGACAGGTCGGCGGGGGTGCGGACCCGAGTCGACCACGTCGCCAACCCGACGGCGGCCAGGACGCCGAACACCAGCCCGGCGCCGACCCGCAGGATCAGCTCGGTCATGACCTTGGACTTCACCTCGGTGACACCACCGCGCGGCTGCAGCTCCTGCACCTGGTCGGTGGTGTCGGCTCGCAACACGTCCAGCCGCTGTTGGATCACCGGGATCAGCGGATTCATCAGGGCTTCCGGACCCGGAGCGGCGAGCAGGCCGTCGAGCTGCCGCTGGGTGTCCTGGATCGACTTGGCGTTGCGGCGTTCCCGGACGCCGTTGATGTCGGTGGTGAACGCCTGTGCCATCTTCATCGCCGCGTCCTGGGCCACCGAGGGGTCCTTCGCGACGGCCTCGATGGTGAGGATCGGACTGGCACCGACCATCCGGGCCTCGTAGGTCGCGGGCGCGTCCAGGCCGTATTGGGACGTCAACCGGTCGATGGTGGCGGGATCGTTGAACACCGTGGCGTAGCCGGTGATCATCGACGCGTCCTCGAGCGGATTGCGGTTCGGCGACGACAGCACCAGCGTCGAGGTGGCCGCATACGTCGGCTGCGCCCGCAGCAGCGGGACGGCCGTGAGCGTCGCGAGCAGGCTCACCCCGACCACCACCCACCAGTAGCGCCGCACCTGCCGCAGTCTGCGGGTGACGTTCGGGTTCACGGTGCCTCCGGAGTTCTCGAATCGGTCTGGATCGGTTGGTGCGCCACGTCAACCCGCCCTGCCCGCGCCGATCGGCGCGCCTGCGGCGCAGGCGGAGAGCACTTCCCCGGCCGCGCGCCGCGCCGACCGGATGGCGCCCTCCATGAGCCCGAAGAACTCGAGACTGGTCTCGGTCCCAGCCCAGTGGACGCGGCCGTGCGGGGCGGTCAGGGTCGGCCCGAGTTCCAGCCAGTCACCGGGGCCGAAGAGCGCCGCGTAGCACCCCTTGCTGTACTCCTCGGCCAGCCAGTCGGTGACCCAGACCCGCGACGGCGCCGGCAGGTGCGGGAAGAGTCGGCGCGCGTGCGCCAGGGCGGTCGCGCGCTGCTCGTCGGCAGGCAGGGCGCTGAACGCGGTCGCGGCCGCGCCGGTCACGAATCCGGTGAGTACGCCCACGGATTCGTCTGCCGGGGAGTCGTCCACCGTCGACAGCAGCGGTCCGTGGCTACTCACCGACCAACCCGACAGGCCCTGCTCGCGCCACAGCGGACGGGCATGGGCCATGTGCACCTTGACCGCGCAGCCCCGCCCGGTCACCGCGGTGGCTCGCGGCGACGGCAGGACGGGATCGAAGGCGATGCGCTCCGCCAACAGTGGCGGGACGGCGACGACGACACGGTCCGCGGAGTGCCGGGTGACACTGCCGTCCACGGTCGACACCGAGTGCACGACGACGCCGGCGGCGTCCTGCTCGATCAGTCGGACCGGTCGACCCAGGTGCACGCGGTCTCCGAGCCGGTGCGCGAGTTCCTCGCACAGCAGGTGCGAACCGCCCTCGATCCGCCACTGCTGAGCTCCGCCCTCGAAGGCGTTGAGGTATCGGATGCCGCCGCCGGAGCGCAGGTAGACGGCCATGTGGAGGGCGGAGATCGCGGCCGGGTCGGCGGCCATCATCTCCCCGAGGAAGAGCGGGAAGAAGGTGTGCGCGTCGGGGTGGGTGACGTTCTCGGCCAGCCACTCCGACGCCGTCAGGTGATCCAGCCGCTCGGCGTCCCGGCTGAGCCACGGCGCGTCGGGCCGGATGCTCGCGACCAGGTCCTCGAGCGCGTCGAACAGCGCACCGAGGGCCACCGCGTCGAGCGGGGGGACCCGGCTCGGGGTGGTGGTGTGCTCGTCCGCGACGAGGAACGTGCTGTCCCCGGTCATCGTCGTCGCCGCCAGACCCAGGGCGCAATCCTGGATCAACGCCAGCAGGTCGGTGTGCCGTGCGCCGAGGTAGGCCGCTCCCCCGTCGGCGAAGACGCCGTCGGCCACGGGGACGCCGTGCATGCGGCCGCCCACCCGCTCGCGCGCCTCGAGCACCGTGACGTCCACGCCGGCGGCGACCAGTTCGACGGCGGCCGTCAGCCCGGCCAGCCCGGCCCCGATGACGACGACGCGCCCGCTTCCGGCGGTCATGATGCGGTGGCCGTGCTGGTGGACGTGGCCTTGGCGAACAAGCCGGCCGGCGTCGGGTCGTCGACGAACTCGTCGTATGCCAGTTCCCGGCCGAACTCCCTGGCGATGGCGCTGAGCACACGCGTGGCCAGCAGGGAGTCACCGCCGAGTTCGAAGAAGTCGGATTCGGCGGTGACCTCGGAGGTCTGCAGCACCCTGCTGAAGATCTCGACTATTGCGTCCGGGCTCATCGGTCTGCTCCTTTGTCGTGGTGTGCCGGTGTGTCGTGGTGTGCCGGTGCGTCGTGGTGTGCCTGTGTGTCGTGGTGGGTCCGCAGCGTGGCGCTGCGATCGACCTTGCCGCTGGCCGTGTAGGCCAGTGCGGGGACGAAACGTATTCGGGTGGGGACGAATTGGCGCGGTAGCCGGTCCGCGAGGTGACGTTTGAGGGCGGCTTCGGGTGGTGCGACGCCCGCCGCCACGACCAGTGCGGTGAGCACGGTGCGGCCGAGTCGGTGCTCGGCGACCACGACGGCGGCCGCCACCGCCGGGTGGCCGGTCAGCTGCGCCTCGACCTCGGCGGGATGTACGCGCACACCGGCGACCTTGATCTCCTGGTCGACGCGGCCCAGGGCGTGCAACAACCCGTGCTCGTCGCGCACGACGACGTCGCCGGTGCGAAACCATCGGGCGGGTTCCCCGTCGACGTCGGCCACCGGAAAGCGCGTCGCCGTGGCCTCCGGGGCACCGAGATACCCGCTGGCGAGCGAGGTTCCCGCGATCCACAGCTCACCGTCACCGCTGACGTGATCGCGAACGTGGGGCAACGACCTGCCCAGCGGCGCCCCGCCCGCCGCCACCGCAGGCTCGGTACCGGGACCGTGCAGCCGAACGGCGTGCGTGATCATCGTGGTCTCGGTGCAGCCGTACGTGTTGAGCAACACCACGTTCGCGGTGTCGAGGGCGCGCCACTGGTCCAGCCGGGTGGGGTCGACGCGCTCGCCGCCGATCACGACCAGGCGCACGCATTCCGGCAGGCCGGCCCGCTCCTCGTGCAGGTACAGCACCAGTTCGTGCCAGAAGGCCGTCGGCAGGTCCACGACCGTGATGCGTCGGTCGGCGAGCATGCGCACGAACCGGGGAAACGACCCGCATTGGGCCGCGTCGTCGAACACCAGTGCCGCTCCTGCGGTCAGCGTCGGCAGCATCTCCTCCAGACAGGTGTCCCAGCCCAGCGACGCGAATTGCAGCACCCGGTCCGTGCTGGTGAGACCGAACAGATCGCGCAGCGCGGCCACCGTGGCGGTCAGCGCGCCGCGGCTCACGACGACGGGCTTCGGCGCCCCCGTCGAGCCCGACGTGCACAGCACGTACGCGGGATCATCGACGTGGCCGAGATCCTCTGGCACGCCCTCGACTTCGCCGTGGACGTCCACGTCGCCGCGGTGGTCGTCGGCGGTCGCCATCCGTTCGAGGTCGAGCACCTCGGCCATGGCCAGTTTGCGCGCCGGGGGGACCGTGGCGTCGATGGGGCAGTACGCGGCACCGGCGCGCAGGATCCCGAGCAGGTGGACCACCGTGGCGGGCCGGTGCGAGACCACCACGCCCACCCTGGGGGTCGCGCCGCCGGCCGTCCGGTAGCGCGCGGCGGTCCGCTCGACGGCCGCGGCAAGCCGCGCGTAGTCGATGGTGCCGGTCTGGTCCTCGACGGCCGGTCGTTCCGCCCAGCGGCCGGCCGCCGCCAGGAAGTCGCCGACGACGTCGCCGGTGTGTCCGGGCGCCGTCGGCGTCACCGTGTCCTCGATCGTCACGAGTGCCTCGCTTCCGTCGCTTGTCCGGCGGCCCGCTCGAGGACCCGCTCGAGTCGGAAGCGCATGCGCGGCTTCTGCACGACCGTCCACGACAGCGTCTGCACGTCGTTGCCGAAGCTGCTCTTGAGCCGGTTCTGCCCTGCCATGAAGTCGTAGACGCGGGCGCCCTGTTGCCAGGCGTGCCGGATGGCCAGCGCGTGGGAGACCACTCCGGGGCGCTCCCCGGGCGACGGCTGCACGAACCCGCTCTGGTAGGCGTACACCCGGTCGCCGTAGACGAAGTTGTAGAGCACTCCGACGATCCGGTCACCGCTGGACACCCGCAGCAGTTGAATGGCACCCGAGGCGAACGCCCGCTCGATCAACCGTTCGTGGAAGCGTTCGAAGAAGGAATGGGTGAACGCGTGCCGCGCACCCCGGCGCAGCCACCATCGCACGTGCAGTTCCTTCAGCGTGCCGAAGTACGCCAGGGCCTCGCGCTCGGTGGTCGCCGCCTGCAGCCGCAACGGCTCGAGCTTGCGCACCGAACGCCGCAGCTGAGACCGGGCATTCTTGCTCAGGATGGCGGTCACGTCGCCGGCACTGCCCGTGAGCGCGTCCAACTCGACGGCGTAGGACGTCTCGCAGGCCTCCCTGCGACGCAGCCCGCGCTGCGCGAGCAGCGCGTCGGACGGCGGCCGCGCGATCCCGGACAGGCACAGTTCGTCGACGTCCTTGGCGGCGACGAACGCGTCGAGCAGCCCCTCCCAGCCCATCTCGGCGCCGGCCAACAGGCCGTTGTGCTCCACGTGGATGCTGTCGGCCGCCGGATCGCCCGTCGCGTTGAGGACCCACCGCCGCGCGGAGATCACGTGGTGCCGGTGGATCCGAGCGTCGCCGAGCAGCCCGAGCGCCACGGTGGCGCCCGCGGCGGTGCCGCGCACCAGGCCCGGCCGGGACTCGGCGGGCAGGACGTCGAGCAGGGTGCCGATCCAGTGCCACGATCCGAAGAACGACGGCGAGACCTCACGCTCCAGCAGCTGCCATTCCTGGGCGAGGCGATCCACCGAGTGGATGGGCTCGACTGCGAAGGCGACGCCGGGACGGACCACCGGCCCCGCCGCTACCACGGCACGCACGTCAGCTCGCTGTACAGATAGTCGATGTGTTCGGCTTCGAGCGTGCTGCTGCGAAACATCCTCGGCCAGTTGCGGATCGACACCGAGGCCAGTGGCGCCGCGCCGATGATCCGCAGCTCGGCCACGGTGGCCAGCAGCCGATGCCGCAGCAGCAGGTGAGCAGTGAACGTGCGCCACGTACGGCCGAACAGTTCGGGGTCGCTGACGTAGAGCAGCAGCGCGACGGGCCTGCCCCGGAACCGCGACTCCCGGTACATCACGTAGCAGGTCCGCTGCCCCCGGGCGAGCACCACGTGGCGCGCGGCGAGTGCCCCCGCATGGTCGCGGTAGATCCGCAGGGCGGTGCCCGCCAGCGTCGTCTCGAGGTCGGCGGGTGCGCAGCTCACCCGAGTCCGGCCGAGTCCTCGCGCGCCGAAGGCACTGGGCCACGGCAGGTTCGGGATGAGCGCGGCGGTCGTGTCGATGGGCCGAAATCCCGACCACGCCAGGATCTCCTGCGGACCCACGTCCGCCGTCAGGACGGTGAAGTGGTAGTCGTCCTGGGCCAGCAACGCCTTCAGCAGAGACAGGCTGCGCGACCGGTACTCCGGCCGTACGCACCACGAACCCATGTTGCAGAACTTCTCCACCCGGCCCGCCACCATCCGGGTCGAGTAGAGGGCCAACAGCGCCCCCACGACGCGATCGCCGTCGCGCAGCTGGAAGCCGTAGTTGGGCCACTGGCCCTGCCACGGCACCGATGCGCACGTCTCGCGCCAGGCGACGCCGTCGTTGAGGTTGGCACGCAGGAAGTCGGCGACGTCGTCGAGATCGTCGGCGGTGATGGGCGCCAGTTCGGCCGTCGAGCGCGTCGTGGCACCCCGGCCGAGCCCGAGGTCGGTCATCGAATGCCCGCCTCTGGGGCGACCAGCACGATCGACTCCTCGGCGTCGGCCACCGTCGATGCGTCCGTTTCACGGTTGTCCCGCCACCACGCCTGGCCGGCCGCGGGCAGCCCGCCGATCGGGTCGTAGAAGGGGTACATCCGGGCCGACGCGTCGACGTCGGCATGGTCGAGCCCGGTGCGATAGTTCTTGGTCCAGTACGAGATTCCGAGGTCACGGTCGTACTGGGCCACCTGGTGCACCCAGCGCTTGCCGACGTAGGGCACGTCGCACACGATGCGCGGGGTGGCGTACCCCGGCAGGTAGCCCATGATCGAGACCTGCAGCTGCTGCGCCTCCCACAGCGGCGTCCGCCAGTGCTCCGAATGCGGGATCATGTCGCACATGTAGAAGTAGTAGGGCAGGATGTTGGCCTCTCCCTGCAGGGCCAGGCACAGGTCCAGTAGGTCGTCGGCGGTCGCGTTGACGCCGCGCATGAGCACCCCCTGGTTGCGCACGTCCCGCAGTCCCGCGTCGAGCAGCGCCCGTGCCGCGGCAGCGACCAGCGGCGTCACCGACTGGACGTGGTTGACGTGGGTGTGCACTGCCAGGTTCACCCCGCGCGCCGCCGCCGTCGTGGCGATGCGGTGCACGCCGTCGAGCACGGCGGGCTGCAGCCAGTGCTGCGGCAGACCGGCCAATGCCTTGGTGGCGAGTCGGATGTCGCGCACCGTGTCGATCTCGAGCAGCTGGGTGACGAATGCCTCGAGCCTGGGCCACGGGACGTTCGCGACGTCGCCACCGGAGACCACGACGTCGCGCACGGTGGGCGTGGCGCGCAGGTACTGCAGCATCCGGTCCTGGCGATCCGCCGGCCGCAGCGACAGTCGCGTCTTGCCGACCGTCGGCGTCGAGTTGCCGATCAAGTCCATGCGCGTGCAGTGCCCGCAGTACTGGGGGCACGTGGCCACCATCTCCGCGAGCACCTTCGTGGGGTACCTGTGGGTCAACCCCTCGCTGACCCACATGTCGCTCTCGTGCAGCGAATCCCGTTGTGCGTAAGGGTGTGACGACCATTCGACGTCACGATCGCTGAAGACCGGCAGCATGTATCGACGGATCGGATCGGCGTAGAACGCGTCGGTGACACTGCGGGGGTCCGCGGCGCAGTGCGGCGCCATGGTGTTCAGCATCTGCGGGGGCACCAGCATCGACATGGTGGCACGCAGCCGTTGGTCGGCCGCCAGGTCGTCGTAGAAGCGATCGGCGAGCAACCCGCCGACCACCGCGCGCAGCTGTGTGATGTTCTTGACGGTGTGTGCCCGCTGCCACTGCGCGTCGCGCCACTGTGCTGCGGTGACGGATGCCCATCCGGGAAAGCGTCGCCAGTCCGGTTCCACGAGCGGGGTTCGGACGTAGGAGTAGGGCTGTTCGGTCGCGGCGGTGAAGCCCGTGCCGCAGTCGGGGCTGCCGGCGCCGTTGGTCGTGGATGCGTTCGTCATCGTGATCACGCGTCGATCAGCAGTGCGGGCTCGGGGTCCAGGGTGGCGCGCAGCCACTGCACCGTGCGGCCGACTCCGGTCTCGACGTCCACGACCGGTCGCCAGCCGAGTTCGCGTTCGGCCAAGCCGGCATCGAGGGCGATGGCGCGCAGCTCCCCGGTGCGGGCCGCCGCGTGGATCGGCTCCGACGTGATTCCCAGCGCCTGGCACATCAGGCGGTGCACGTCGGTCACCGAGGTCTGCCGACCCGTACCGACGTTGTAGGTACCGACGGTCGTCAACGGTGCGTGCCCGGCTCGGACGAAGGCGTCGACGACGTCGTCGACGTAGACGTAGTCGCGCATGGCCGTGCCGTCGCCGAACACCGTCACGGGCAGGCCCTTGATCATCCGGCTGCCGAAGATCGCCATGACGCCGGCCTCGCCGTGCGGATTCTGCCGTGGCCCGTAGACGTTGGCCAGTCCGAGACAGATGGGGGCGATCCCGAACATCTCGGCGTATGCCCGCACGTACAGCTCTCCGGCCACCTTCGCCGCGGCGTACGGCGACAGCGGGTTCAGTGGCGCCGTCTCGTCGACGGGTAGGGCGTCCGGGGCGCCGTACCGGGAACCGCCGGACGCCGCGTACACGAACCGGCGCACCCCCGCCCACCGACTCGCCTCGAGGAGGTTGATGGTGCCGAGCACGTTGCTGCGCGCGTCGAACAGCGGATCGGAGACCGATGCCCGCAGATCGACCTGCGCGGCGAGGTGAAAGACGGTGTCCGGGTTGGTGCCTGCGACCACGCCGGCCAACTCGGGCGCCTGGACGTCGACGTGCAGGAACGTGAAGCGTCCCGGGCTCGACTGGTTGAATCGCCGGGCCGCGTCGAGGTTGGCCGCCACGCCCGTGCTGAGATTGTCGACGCCGACGACGGTGTGACCTTCTCGCAACAGTCGGTCGACGAGAGTGGATCCGATGAAACCGGCTGCGCCGGTGACGAGAACTCGCATGATGGTGACTTCCTGATCGAGCGAATGAGGCTGTGGGGTGGTCTCTTCCGGCTGCTCAATAGGCCCCACTGGGCGCCAGGACCGACCGCACGGTCTTGGTGATGATCACGATGTCCGCGGCCATCGACCAGTTGTCGACGTAGGACAGATCGAGCCGGATGGAGTCCTCCCAGGACAGGTCGGAGCGACCGCTGACCTGCCACAGACCGGTGATCCCGGGCTTGACGAGCAGACGTCGATGGGCATCGAGATCGTCGGTGTCACGCACCGTGAACAGCGGCCGCGGACCCACCACGCTCATCTCGCGCCGTAGGACGTTGATGAACTGGGGCAACTCGTCGATGCTGAACCGCCGCAGGATGCGACCGACGGGGGTGACGCGCGGGTCGTCGCGCATCTTGAACAGGTTGCCGTCGCACTCGTTGCTGTCCATCAGGTCCACCAGCAGCTTGTCGGCGTCCTGCACCATGGTGCGGAGCTTGAGCATGCGGAACGTGCAGCCGTTGAACCCGATTCGTTCGGAGGCGTAGAACACCGGACCCTTGCTGGTGGCCTTGACGAGCACCGCCGCGGTGACCAGCACCGGCAGCGTCACGGTCAACGCGGCGAGCGCGAAGCAGAAGTCGAAGACCCGCTTCTGCAGTCTCTCGGCTCCCCGGTACTGCGGCTTGTCGATGTGCAGCAGGGGGAACCCGGCGATGGGCAGCATGGTCACGCGCGAGGCGGCCACGTCCGTGACCCCCGGGGAGACCACCAGTTCCACGCCGAGCGGTTCGAGTTCCCACATCAGCCGTCGCAGTTCGCGTACGCCCAGATGGCCGGCGCCCACGACCGCGACGGTGTCGGCTCCGCAGTGGGTGACGATCGTGGTGAGGTCGTCTCCGTGACACCCGACCACCGGGATGGCGACTCCCCTGCGGGAATGCAGGTCGGTACCCACCGCCACACCAGCGGCCCCCGGAACGCACGCCCCCGTGATGCGGAAGCCGTCCTCGGGGCGGCGGGACAATTCGTCGGCGAGGTCGATCACGGCGTCGACGTTGCCGACCGCGAGCACGGCGGTCTGATACTTGCCCTCGCGGCGCCCGCGGGCGACCCAGCGGCGGGCGAGCCAGCGGTTGGCCACCAGCCCCAGCACGCCTGTCGGCAGCGCCACGGCCAGGTATCCGCGGGCGATGTCGAGCTTGAACAGCAATTCGGCCATGGCGATCGCGCCGAAGGTCCACAGCGTGGCCTCCACGGCCCGCCGGTACTCTTCGGTGCCGCGACCCATGATCCGGCTGCAGCGCGCGCGGAAGCCTGCCAGGCTCACCAGCCAGATGACGACGATGAGCGCCGAGGCCAGCGTGGCGTGCTGATGCCCTTCCTCCCCGGGCACCAGGGGCGGGTTGCCGAAGCGCACGGACTGCGCCACGATCACGGCGCCACAGATCACCAGCGCGTCGGCCCAGCGCAGCACCGTCGCGTAGCGCCGCTGCCACCGCTGCCGGTCGAGCGCGACCGCGGGCGTCGGCTGCGGCGTCGTGGCCGGCGCACCCTTGGGCAGTACCGAGGTCATCACGCACCCACTTCCTGCAGGGATTCCCGAAGGGCAGCTGCGTGCCATTCGATGGTCTTGGCGATGCCGTCGCGCGCGGTGATCACCGGACTCCAGCCCAGGCGTTCGCGCGCCACCGTGACGTCGGGGCGTCGGCGCGTCGGATCGTCCTGGGGCAGGGGGCGGTACTCGACGGGCGACGACGACCCGGTCAGTTCCCTTACCAGGTCGGCGATCTCCCCCACCGTGAGTTCCTCGGGATTGCCGAGGTTCACCGGGCCCGGCTCGGTGGAGTCGAGCATCGCCACCAGGCCACGCACCAGATCCCCGACGTAGCAGAGGCTTCGGGTCTGGCTTCCGTCACCGAAGACGGTCAGCGGCTGGTGGCGCAGCGCCTGATCGATGAAGCTCGAGACGACGCGGCCGTCGTCGGAACGCAGCCGCGGCCCGTAGGTGTTGAAGATCCGGACGATCCCGGTGTTGGCGCCGTGGGCCGTCCGGTACGCGGTGGTCAGCGCCTCCGCGTAGCGCTTGGCCTCGTCGTAGACGCTCCTGGGGCCGACGGGATTGACGTTGCCCCAATAGCTCTCGGGCTGCGGATGCGTCAGCGGCTCACCGTACACCTCGCTGGTGGAGGCCAGGACGAATCGGGCCGAGTTCGCGAGCGCGAACTCCAGCGCGTTCCGGGTGCCCTCCGCTCCGGTGCGGAGCGTGAAGACGGGGTGTCGCAGATAGGCCACGGGCGACGCGGGGCTCGCGAGGTGCAGCACCCCGTCGAAACGGTCCGAACGGCCGCCCGGGATCGAGATCGGCTCCAGGACGGTCGCCTCGACGAACTCGAACCCCGGCGCACCGAGGAGGTGTGCGACGTTGCTGCGCCGCCCGCTGGACAGGTCGTCGAGGCACACCACGGTGTCGCCACGCCCGATCAAGAGGTCGCAGAGGTGCGAGCCGAGGAATCCGGCTCCGCCGGTGACGAGAATCCTCACGAGTGTTCCCCCTTGTGCCGATGGATGGTGTGGTGCGGGTCGTCAGACGCGGCCGAGGCCGCGGTAGCTCCAGCCCGCGCCCCGCCACAGGTGTGGGTCCAGGCAGTTGCGGGCGTCGACGATGCGACGGGACCGGGTGATGCCCGCCAGGTCGTCGGGGGCCAGGGCGCGGAACTCGTCCCACTCGGTGAGGACCAGCACGGCATCCGCGTCGACGCACGCGTCGAACGCCGAGAAGGCATAGTTGAGTGCGGGAAATGCCTTGCGCGAGTTGTCCATGGCCTTGGGGTCGTACACCGTGACCTCGGCTCCGGCGGACCGGATCCGTTCGGCGACGTCGAGCGCCGGAGAGTCCCGGATGTCGTCGGTGTTCGGTTTGAACGCCGAGCCCAGCACGCCGACCCGGGCACCCGCCAGCGAGCCGCACTCTTCCTCGGCGATCGCGACGACGCGGCGCCGCCTGCGCAGGTTGACCTCGTCCACCGCGCGCAGGAACGCCAGGGCGTCACCGACGCCGAGTTCCTCGGCCCGGGCCATGAAGGCCCTGATGTCCTTGGGCAGGCAGCCGCCGCCAAAGCCGAGTCCCGCGTTCAGGAATCGCCTGCCGATGCGGGTGTCGTGGCCGAGCGCGTCCGCGAGGACGGTGACGTCCGCCGACGCGGCCTCGCAGATCTCGGCCACCGCGTTGATGAACGAGATCTTCGTCGCCAGGAACGCGTTCGCCGCGACCTTGACCAGCTCGGCCGTCGCCAGGTTCGTCACGAGGAATGGGATGCCGTCGACGGCGAGGAGCGGCGCGTAGAGCTGCCGCACCATGGCTTCGACCTGCGCGCGGCGCCCCTCCTCCACGCCGAGCACGATGCGGTCCGGATGCAGGGTGTCGCGCACGGCGAAACCCTCCCGGAGGAATTCCGGGTTCCAGGCCAGATCGACGTCGTCGCCGGCGGCCGCGGCGTTGCGCACCCGTGCGGCCAGCCGCTGTGCGGTGCCGACGGGCACCGTGGACTTCCCCACGACGAGCGCCGGCCGACGGAGGTGGCAGCCGAGCGCGTCGACCGCCGCGTCGAGGAACGACAGATCCGCGCCGTGCCCTCCGGCGCTCTGAGGTGTGCCCACGGCCAGGAAGTGAACGTCGGCGAAATCGGCTGCCTCGGCGAATGATCCGGTGAAGCGCAGCCGGCCCGAGGCCAGTCCGTCCGTCACCGCGTCCTGCAACTCCGGCTCGAAGAAGGGCACGACGCCCGACTGGAGCTTGGCGACCTTGTCGGCATCGACGTCGACCGCCAGCACGTCGTGGCCGATGCGCGCCATGCACGCGGCGTGCGTGGACCCGAGGTAGCCGGCACCGATCACCGAGACCCTCATGACAGTGCCCGATCCGCTGACGCCACCCGATCGGTGACCCAGAACCGACGAAGAATGCGCACGGCATCATCCCTTCCCCCGAGGATTCGGTTCCCACGCCGACTCCGATGAATTGCCTCAACGGCGATCCGTTGTGAAACTAGCACTCGATCTTCCGCGCGGCAATGCGATTTCAGCAAATTCACCGAAGCATTTCCCAGTGCGAACATATCCACTCCCCAAAAAGGCCGCACGCTGCGATATCGGTTGTTGAACAAGATTTTTCACGTCGCTACCGGGCTTGGCAGCACAAGCCGTCCACCCCGGGAAACGCGCACCAGGTCGAGCCTCGTTCACCTTCAGCTATCAGCAATGGTGCGCGCGGATATGTCATTCCATTGCTCGTCGAATTAGCCGACGGGCGTCGAATTCAGTCGCATTCGATACACGAATGAATGCTCATTCCACGGTGACCGCCTTGGCGAGATTGCGCGGCTTGTCGACGTCCCGTCCCAACGCCACCGCCACCCCCCGTGCCAGCAGCTGCAGCGGTACGACGCTCTCGATGGGCCCCCATGGTCGGTACCCACCGCCCTCGGTCGGCAAGTCGCCGTCGGCACCCCCGACGATGACCACCCGCCCGTGGCGAGCCCGGATCTCGGCGACGTTGCCGGCCAGCTTCGGATCCCCGTTGTCGATCACGATCACCGGGGTGCCGTGATCGACGAGTGCCAGTGGACCATGCTTCAGCTCGCCCGCCGGATGATGTTCCGCCCAGCGGTAACTCAGCTCCTTGAGCTTCAATGCGCCCTCTGCCGCGTAGGGCAGACCGTTACCCCGCGCCACGTAGATGAACCCGCTGCAATGCGCGAGATCGGCGGCGATGGCACCCACACGCGCCTCGGCCATGGTCGTGGTCGCGGCCAGCCGCGCCGGCAGTCGCCGCAGCTCGTCGACGAGGGTGCGCGCATGCCGGGCGTCGAGCCGGCCGTCGGCCACCAGCGCCGCGACGACCAGCCCGATCCCCACGATCATCTGACACACGAAGGTCTTCGTCGCGGCGACCCCGATCTCCGGTCCCGCAGAGCAGTCCAGGACCGCGTCGGCGCGGCGGGCGAGGGTGGAGTGCGGGTTGTTGGTCAGGGCCACCAGCGCGGCGGCGGCCGAGCCGTCGAGCGCACTCAGCACGTCCGCGGTCTCTCCAGACTGGCTGATGGCGAGCCGAGTGGTGCCAGGCTCCACCAGGTCGGTGGCGGCTTCGCTGGCCACCGACAGCGTGACGGGGATCCTCCCGAGGGCGGCGGCGACGTTGCGGATCACCCGGCCCGCGTTCAGCGAGGTCCCGCAGCCGACGACCTGCAGCCGGCGCAACGGTCCCACGCCGGTGTCGTGCCACAGGCTGCCGTCGAGGATGCGCGGGCCCAGCGCGTCGACGACGCGTGCGGCGACGTTGGGCTGCTCGGCGATCTCCTTGGCCATGAAGTCGGCATGACCATCCAGCTCGGCGTCACCGCGACGCCAGACGCGTCGGACGTCGATTGCGGGCCCACCGCGGATACGCCAGGCATCGTCGTCGGTGAGTTCGAAGACCTCACCGTCGGCAAGCGCCCGAAACTCCTCCACCCAGTCGGCCATCGCGGCGACGTCGCTGGCCGCGAAGACCCCGACCCCGTTGCGTGCCACCAGCAACGGCGATCGATGCGCGGCGACCACGATCCGGCCGGTGCCCCGTTCCAGGACGGCCACCGCCCAGGCCCCCCGCACCGCCGACAGGGCGGCCCGCACGGCCGCGACCAGATCGTCGGTACGTCGGGCCTCGTCCTCGATCAGATGGCAGAGCACCTCCGAGTCGACCTCGGAGGCGAAGCGATGGCCGCGGCGCTGCAGCGCGTGCCGCAACTCGTCGGCGTCCTCGATGATGCCGTTGTGCACCACGCTGAATCGTCCGGAACAGTCGACGTGTGGGTGCGCGTTGGCCTCGGTCGCGGGACCGTGTGTGGCCCAACGGGTATGACCGATGCCGACGCCGTCGAGCTGGGCGCCGGCGTGCGTGCGGACCGCCTCTTCCAGAACGTGGATCCGACCGGCACGCCGAAGGCGTACCACCTCGCCTGTCGTCGTCCCCACGGCGACGCCCGCCGAGTCGTACCCGCGGTACTCCAGCCGCTTGAGCGCGGACAGCAGATAGTCGACGGCGGGCGCATCCGTGCGACACGCGATGATCCCGCACATCAGGCCACCCGCCGCCGCGGGCCGGGGGACGCGGTTCGCCGCATCCGGTGAGCAAATGGTTCGAGCACGCCATCACTATCGAGCCCAGCATCGCCGCCGTACATGAACCACGAGATCCATCTTTGGTTGGGCCACGGACTAGATCGCCGGGTCATTCACGGCTCCGTCGCCACCTGCGCGAGAGGGCCGCCGCCTCGGCGCGGGTACCCACGCCGAGCTTGGTCAACAAGCTGTGGACGTGGTTCTTCACGGTGTGGATGGTGATCGACAGCTGGTCGGCGATGTCCTGATTCGACCGCCCCAGCTCGAGCATCCTGAGGATCTGGGCCTCGCGCGTGGTCAGGGCTGGTTCCCGCGGCGCGGGGCGAAGTCCACCCGCCAGCGACGACAGTCGGCGTAGCAACATCGCCGACACCGCGGGGGTACACGCCGTCTCGCCGACCGAGACCTGCGCGATCACCCGGAGCAACTCGTCGAACGTGTCGGGTCGCATGTGGAAGTGGGCCACACCCACCTCGGCACAGGCGACGATCGTGGCCTCCTGATCCTCGGCCACGCCCACCACGATGGCGCGCAGCCCGGGCACGATGTCGGTCGCCGACCGCAGCAGCGCCACGCAATCGCGGGTCGCGATGTTCACCAGTGCCACGGTGGGCCGCACCTCGTCGAGCACCGTCACGAGCGACAGCAGGTCCCATGCGCGTGCCGGCGCCGGGAGGCCGGCCGCCTCCACGGCGGCGCACAGGCTCTCCCGATGAATCGTGCAGTCGTCGACGACCAACAGGACCGCGTCGCCGGCCGGCGCGACGGCGTCTTCGTCAACTGCCACCACGCCACTATCGGCGCGACACCCGTTGCCCCACAAGAACACATGGAGCCATTTCAGACCAGACCCAGAGGACTAGATCCCCAAGATCAGCCCCGACGTCGGCACGCCGGTGCCCGCGGTGACCAACACGTGCTCGACGTCGGGCACCTGGTTCACCGACGTGCCCCGCAGCTGCCGTACCCCTTCGGCGATGCCGTTCATGCCGTGGACGTAGGCCTCACCCAGCTGTCCGCCGTGGGTGTTGATGGGCAGCCGCCCACCCAGCTCGATGGCCCCGCCTGCGATGAAGTCCTTGGCCTCGCCACGGCCGCAGAAGCCGAGTTCCTCGAGCTGGATCAACGTGTACGGGGTGAAGTGGTCGTAGAGGACGGCCGTCTGGATGTCGTTGGTCGACAGCCCACTTTGCGCCCACAGCTGCTTGCCCACCAGACCCATCTCCGGTAGGCCCAACTCCTGACGGTAGTACGAGTACATCGTGAACTGGTCGGCGCCTGCGCCCTGCGCGGCCGCCTCGACGATCGCAGGACGATGCCTGAGATCGCGCGCCCGCTCCGGCGTCGTCACGACGATCGCCACGCCACCGTCGGTCTCCTGGCAGCAGTCCAACAGCCGCAGCGGTTCTGCGATCCACCGCGAGTTCTGGTGATCGTCGATGGTGATCGGCTTGCCGTAGAAGTGTGCCTTCGGATTGGTGGCGGCATGCTTGCGGTCGGCCACCGAGATGACTCCGAAATCCCTACTGGTGGCGCCGTACTCGTGCATGTACCGCTGGGCGATCATCGCCACCGACGCCGCGGGGGTGCTCAACCCGTGAGGGTAGGACCAGCTGTACTCCACGCCCCGCGAGTCCGCGTTGACCGTCAAGCCGGTCATCACCTGGCCGAACCGGAACTCCGAACGCTCGTTGAACGCGCGGTAGGCGACGACGACCTCGGCGATCCCGGTGGCGACCGCCAGCGCGGCCTGCTGCACCGTCGCCGCCGCCGCACCGCCGCCGTAGCCGATCTGGCTGAAGAAGCTCAGGTCGCCGATGCCGGTGGCCCTGGCGACCGCCGTCTCCAGGTTCGAGTCCATCGTGAAAGTCACCAGGCCGTCGACGTCCGACGGCGCCAGCCCGGCGTCGTCGAGCGCGTCGAGCACCGCCTCGGCAGCCAACCGCAGCTCGCTGCGCCCCGAGTTCTTCGAGAAGTCGGTGGCACCGATGCCGGCGATCGCCGCCCTGCCCGACAGTCCGCCGGTCACGCCGCACCTCCGAACTCGAGAGTGGCCGTGGCGATCACGTGATCGCCCAGGCTGTTGCTGCCCGTCACCTTCACCGTCACCAGCCCGTCGGCGACCGCGGTCACCTCACCTCGGAACGTCACGGTGTCGTAGGCGTACCACGGCACCCCGAGACGTAGACCGATGGACCGGATCACCGCGGTGGGGCCCGCCCAGTCGGTAAGGTAGCGCTGCACCAGCCCGGTATCGGTCAGGATGTTGACGAAGATGTCCTTGGACCCCTTGGCCTGCGCCTTGTCCCGGTCGTGGTGCACGTCCTGGTAGTCCCGCGTCGCGATGGCGGTGGACACGATGAACGTGGGGTCGCCGTAGAGCGCGAGTTCGGGCAGCGTCGTACCCACGTCGTGCGTCGGCACCGCGGTCGCGCTCATGCCCGGGGCTCCCATGCGTAGAGGGTCCAGGCGGGGCTGACGTCACTGTCACCGAAGTCGAGATAGGTTGCACGCACCGGCATTCCGATCTTCACGGCGGACGGTTCGACGCCACGCAGTTCCCCGAGCATCCGGACCCCCTCCTCGAGTTCGACGAGCGCGATCACGAACGGCAGGGTTCGGCCCGGCACCTTGGGCGCATGGTGGACGACGTAGCTGAACACCGTGCCGTCGCCACTGGCGACGACGTAGTCGACCGGCTCGTCCTTGTCGGCCCAGACCGCGGGCACCGGCGGATGCCGCAGCGTGCCGTCGGCCAGCCGCTGGATGCGCAGCTCGTGCGCATTGACCCCGTCCCAGAAGAACCGGGTGTCCTTCGACGATGCCGGCCGCATCAGCTTGTCCGGATCGAGATCGTCGGGAACCTCGGGCTTCGCCTCGGCACGCGGCATGAACTTCATGATGCGCCAGTTCATCTCGGCCACCGTCTCACCATCGTCGACGGTCCAGGTGATGAGCTGGTTGATGAAGTAGCCCTCGCCGAGCGCGGTCTGCTTGGGGCCCACCACGTCGGTGATCTCGGCGTGCATGGCGACGTTCTCGCCCGGCCGCAGGTAGCGGTGGTAGGTCTGCTCGCAGTTGGTGGCCACCACGCCGACGTAACCGGCCGCGTCGAACAGCGCCATGATCTTCGACAGCGGGTCATCGTCGGAGCGGCCCTCTCCGAGCCCGCCCATGGTCCACACCTGGATCATGGCGGGCGGGGCCACGACGCCGGGGTGCCCGGCAGCCCTGGCGGCTTCGTCGTCGACGTAGATCGGGTTCCGGTCGCCGATGGCGTCCACCCAGTGTCGGATCATCGGCTGGTTCACCGGATCCGGGCTCTGCCGGGGCCGACTCCTGCCGTCCGCCGTGATCTGCTCGATGCCGGCGCGCAGGCGCTCGTCGGTGCCCGTCACCGCGTCACCCGCGGCACCTTCAGGCCCGATGCCGCGATCATCTCGCGCATCACCTCGTTGACGCCGCCGCCGAACGTGATGACCAGGTTCCGCTTGGTCATCTTGTCGAGCCAGTCCAGCAACTCCCCGGTCTCGGGATCGGCGGGGTTGCCGTAGGTGCCCACGATCTCCTCGGCCAGCCGGCCCACGTCCTGGATGCGCTCGGTCGAGAACACCTTGGTGGCGGCGGCATCCGCGACGGCGATGGTCTCGCCGGACGCGGCCACCTGCCAGTTGAGCAACTCGTTGACGCGCCAGATCGCCTTGATCTGTCCGAGGAGCCGGCGCACGTCGGGCTGCTCGATGGGCGTCACGCCGTCCGAGCCGGGCTTGGACGCCCACGCATGCACCTGGTCGTAGATGCCGGCCACGCGACCCGCCGGTCCCAGGCCCACGCGTTCGTGATTGAGCTGGGTCGTGATGAGCTTCCAGCCGCCGTTCTCCTCGCCGACGAGCATGTCGGCGGGCACCCGGACGTCGTTGTAGTACGACGCGTTGGTGTGGTGCGCCCCGTCGGACAGGATGATCGGGGTCCAGGAGTAGCCCGGATCGTTGGTGTCCACGATCAGGATCGAGATGCCCTTGTGCTTGGCGGCCTGCGGATCGGTGCGGCAGGCCAGCCAGACGTAGTCGGCGTCGTGGGCGCCCGTCGTCCACAACTTCTGCCCGTTCACCACGTACTCGTCACCGTGGCGGACGGCCGTGGTCCGCAGCGAGGCCAGGTCGGTGCCCGCGTCGGGCTCGGAGTAGCCGATGGCGAAGTGGATGTCACCGGAGAGGATTCCGGGCAGGAACTTCTTCTTCTGCTCGTCGGTGCCGTAGACCTGCAGCGTGGGCCCCACGGTCTGCAAGGTCACCAGCGGCAGCGGCACGTCGGCCCGGTTGGCCTCGTTGACGAAGATCTGTTGCTCGATGGGGCCGAAACCCAGTCCGCCGTACTCCTTCGGCCAGCCGACGCCGAGCTTGCCGTCCGAACCCATCCGCTTGATCACCGCGCGATAGGCCTCGCCGTGCCGGTTCGACTCCATGGCCGCGGCCTCTTCTGGCGTGATCAGCGTCGAGAAGTACTGACGCAGTTCGGCTTGCAGCGCACGTTGCTCGGGGGTCAGTTCGATGTACATTCAGGCTCCCACCAGGTCCAGACGGTGTGTCGGACCACCCAGCACCCGGGTCAGGTCCTTGATCGACGAGAAGTAGCGGTTCATCGGGTAGGTGATGTCCATGCCCATGCCGCCGTGCAGGTGATGGCACGTGCGCATCGCCGGGGGTGCCTGCGACGCCAGCCAGTAGCCGAGGATCGCCAGGTCGTCATCGGCGTCGAGCCCCTGTGAGAGCAGCCAGACGGCCGACGTCGACAGCAGCGCGACGGTACGCGCGGCGATGTACACCTCGGACAGTTGCGCGGCCACCGTCTGGAACGTCGACAGCGGCCTGCCGAACTGTTCGCGGGTGGCCACGTAGTCGGCGGTGAGCCGCAGCGCCCCGGCCACCGCACCGGCGGCGAACGCCCCGATGGTGGCCAGCGCCAATTGATTCACCCGGTGGGCCGTCGCTCCCGCCAGGACGTCCTCGTCGGCGACCGCGACGTCGGTGAAGGTCACCACGAATTCGTCGGCCCCCGTCGAGGACGGCGTCCTGGTGGTGGCGACGCCGTCGGCGTCGCCGCGCACCACCACGACGCCCGCGTCGGCCGTGACCACCAGCCACTGCGCGCGGTCCGCGTAGCCCACCGCGAGCTTGGTGCCGTTGAGCCTGCCACCCGACAGCGTGGTGGCCGGCCGTTCGGGTTGTGAGGCGCCCGGCTCGTTGAGCGCCAGGCTCAGCACCGCCCCCGTCGACGAGTCCGCCAGGCCGGCCAGGTAGCGGTCCTGCCCCTGGGGCGATGCGAGGTCCAGTAGCACGGCGGCGGCGCCGAGCGTGCTGAGCGCCGGGCTGATGGTGCCGTGCCTGCCGATCTCGGTGAGTGCCGTTGCGATCTCGGGCAGGCCCAGCCCGTCGCCGCCGAGCCGTTCGGGTGCGGCCAGGGCGAGTACGCCGCCGGAAACCAGTGCGTCCCAGTCGTTGTCCTTGCCCAGCGCTGAGGCCACCACGTCGGCGACGGCCAGCTGCCCCTCGTCGGGAGTGAAGTCCACCGTGATCCCCTAGGCCCGCGCCGATGCGGCCGCACCGCCGGTGTAGTCCACCTGCCAGTGCTTGATGCCGTTGAGCCAGCCCGACTTCAGCCGCTCGGGCTCACCGATGGGTGTCAGGTTCGGCATGGCGTCGGCGACGGCGTTGAAGATGAGGTTGATGGTCATGCGGGCCAGATTGGCCCCGATGCAGTAGTGCGCCCCGGTGCCGCCGAACCCGACGTGCGGGTTCGGGCTGCGCATGATGTCGAATCGTTCGGGGTGGTCGAACACCTCGTCGTCGAAGTTGGCCGAGCGGTAGGACATCACGACGCGCTCACCCTTCTTGATCTGGACGCCGCCCAGCTCGACGTCCTCGAGCGCCGTGCGCTGGAACGCCGACACCGGGGTGGCCCAGCGGACGATCTCGTCGGCCGCGGTGCCGGGCCGCTCCTTCTTGTACAGCTCCCACTGCTCGGGGAACTGCGAGAACGCGATCATGCCGTGCGTGATGGAGTTTCGCGTGGTCTCGTTGCCCGCCACGGCGAGCATCACGACGAAGAAGCCGAACTCGTCGTCGGAGAGCTTCTCCCCCTCGACGTCGGCCTGGACCAACTGCGTGACGATGTCGTCGGTGGGGTTGTTCGAGCGCTCCTCGGCCATCTTCATGGCGTAGGTGATCAGCTCGAACGACGACATCGCCGGGTCGACGTCGGCGTACTCGGGGTCCTCACCGGCCGTCATCTCGTTGGACCACCGGAACAGCTTGTCGCGGTCTTCCTGCGGCACCCCGAGCAGTCCGGCGATGGCCTGCAGCGGCAGCTCGCACGACACCTGCTCGACGAAGTCGCCACTGCCCTCGGCGGCGGCGGTCTGCGCGATGTGCTGGGCGCGCTCCCGCAGCTCGGCCTCGAGCCGTCCGATGGCCCGTGGGGTGAAGCCACGCGAGATGATCTTGCGCAACCGGGTGTGCTGCGGGGCATCCATGTTCAGCAACACGGCCTTCTGCAGGTCGATCGCGTCCCGCGTCATGTCCTGCGGCCACGTCGGGATGGCACCGTCTGGCGAACTCCCGAAGACGTCGTTGCGCTTCGACACCTCCTTGACGTCGGCGAGCTTGGTGACCAACCAGTAGCCCTTGTCACCGAAGCCCCCGGTTCCGCCGGGCACGTCCACCCAGTGGATCGGCTCGGACTCGCGCAGCTCGGCGAGTTCGGCGACGGGAAGCCGCTCGAGGTTCAGGGTCGCGTCCAGGAAGTCGAAGTCGGCGGGGATCATCTAGCGGATCACCTTTCCGAGATGGAGACGCCGCTCCACCTCAATCTGCAACGTGTTCTAGCCAAAGTAAAACACGGCATCTAGGCAGATAAAAGGCAGGTCACCATAGTTGCTTGTCAGAGGACTGAAACGTGTTCTAGCCTGACGGAATGGGTAACCCTGTCATCGTCGAAGCCACCCGCAGCCCCATCGGCAAGCGCAACGGCTGGCTGTCCGGCCTGCACGCCACCGAGATCCTCGGCGAGGTGCAGAAGGCCGTCGTCACCAAGGCCGGCATCGACGCCGGCCTCGTCGAACAGCTCATCGGCGGGTGCGTCACCCAGTACGGCGAGCAGTCCAACAACATCACCCGCGTCAGCTGGCTCACCGCCGGTCTGCCCGAACACGTGGGTGCCACCACCGTCGACTGCCAGTGCGGCAGCGGCCAACAGGCCAACCACCTGATCGCCGGCCTCATCGCGATCGGCGCCATCGACGTGGGCATCGCGTGCGGCGTCGAGGCGATGAGCCGCGTCGGCCTCGGCGCCAACGCCGGACCCGACCGCTCCAAGATCCGGGCGGCGTCGTGGGACATCGACATGCCCGACCAGTTCACCGCCGCCGAGCGCATCGCCAAGCGCCGCGGCATCACCCGCGACGACATCGACGCATTCGGCCTCGCCTCGCAGCGCAAGGCCGCCCAGGCCTGGGCCCAGGGCCGGTTCGACCGGGAGATCTCGCCCATCGTCGCCCCGGTGCTCGACGACCAGAAGCAACCCACGTCCGAGCGGGCACCCGTCACCCGCGACCAGGGGCTGCGCGACACCACGATCGAGGGGTTGGCGTCGCTGAAGCCCGTCATGGAGGGCGGCATCCACACCGCAGGCACGTCGTCGCAGATCTCCGACGGGGCGGCGGCGGTCCTGTGGATGGACAGTGACGTGGCCAAGGCCCACGGCCTGACGCCCCGCGCCCGCATCGTCGCCCAGGCCAACGTCGGCGCCGAGCCGTACTACCACCTCGACGGGCCCGTGCAGTCGACGGCCAAGGTGCTCGAGAAGGCGGGCATGAAGATGGGCGACATCGACATCACCGAGATCAACGAGGCCTTCGCCTCGGTGGTGCTGTCGTGGGCGCGCGTTCACGAGCCCGACATGGACACCGTCAACGTCAACGGCGGCGCCATCGCGCTCGGGCACCCCGTCGGCTGCACCGGCAGCCGCCTCATCACCACGGCGCTGCACGAACTCGAGCGCAGCGACAAGAGCACGGCGCTGATCACCATGTGCGCCGGCGGCGCCCTGTCCACCGGAACCATCCTCGAGCGCATCTGATGGCCGACGACCACGCCGCCCGGGTCGCCGCGGCCCGGGCCTACGTGAGGGCCCTCGCCACCCACCGCGCCGACGACGTCCCGTTCGCGCCCGACTGCACGCGCGTCGAAGTCGGGCTCAAGACCGGCTTCTCCGGGAAACACCTGCGCCGCAGCCTCAACCGCGGACCGCAGTACCGCGTCATCGAGACGACCACCGCGCCGGACTTCACCCCCGAGGGCGACCGACTGCGGGCGCGCTTCGACGTCATCACCAAGCCGGTCCTCGCGGGCCGCCGCGTCTGCGCCCACGTCGACGAGACGTTCGAGTTCACGCCCGACGGACGCATCGCCCACATCACCGCGCGCATCCGGCCGTTCGTGCAGCGGGTGGTGGTCGCGTCGTGACCGAGCCTCCCAAGGCCCTCAACTCCACGCAGGCGGGTGTCGCGATCAAGTGGATGTCGCGACTGAACACCTGGGCCTACCGCGCCACGGGGGGCCGCCTCGGGGCCAAGTGGCGCGGCGGTTCCAACCGGTTCTCGGCACCACCGCCGGTGGGGATCCTGACGACCATCGGCCGCAAGACCGGCGAAAGGCGCGACAGCCCACTGCTGTTCCTGCGGGAGGGCAACCGCATCGTGGTGGTGGCCTCGCAGGGCGGCCGGGCCACGAACCCGATGTGGTACCTCAACCTCAAGGCCAACCCGGCGGTGACGTTCCTGGACAAGACCGAGCGGTTGTCGCTGACGGCCCGCGACGCCACCGCGTCCGAACGTGCCGAGTACTGGCCGAAGCTCGACGCGATGTACCCGGACTTCGCCAACTACCGGTCCTGGACCGAGCGCGAGATCCCCATCGTCATCTGCGATCCCTAGCGACCCGGCGCGCGCGTTTGCCGACGAGCGGCCGTGGCTATCCGTGCGGCCATGACGTCGATCGGCCACGAGATCCGCAACTCCACGTTCCTGGCGTCGGCGTTGAAGTACTTCGCCCGCGGCCACATCTGGGTCTACCAGAGCACCAACGGCCGGATCGGCGCGCGACTGCTGTGGTTGCCCGCTGCCCTGATCACCACCACGGGCCGACGCAGCGGAGTGCCACGGACCACCGCGACCCTGTGCCTGATCGACGGGGAGCGCGTGATCCTGCCCGCGTCGTTCGGCGGCCGCGACCGGGATCCGGCGTGGTATCTCAACATCGGCGCCGACCCGCGAGTCCAGGTGCAGTACCGCTCGCAGTGCCGCGACATGGTGGCGCGCGACGCGACGGGCGCCGAACGCACCGAGTACTGGCCCCGGTTGACGCGCATGTACCCGCCCTACCGCGGGTACCGGCGCGCGGCGTCCCGGGTCATCCCCCTGGTGGTCTGCGAGCCGGAGTGACGAGGCTCAGGCCCCGTAGACCGGCACCGCGGGCCGCGCCTTGGCCAGGACGTCGCTGACCACCGGCCCGAGTTCGGCGGGGTCCCACCGGGCGCCCTTGTCCACCTCCGGGCCGTGAGCCCAACCCTCGGCCACGCGGATCTTGCCGCCTTCGACCTCGAACACCCGCCCCGTGACGTCCCGGGACTCGACGCTGCCCAGCCACACCACGAGCGGTGAGACGTTCTCCGGCGCCATGGCGTCGAACGCCTGCCCTTGCGTCGACATCATGTCGGCGAAGACCGTCTCCGTCATGCGCGTGCGCGCCGACGGCGCGATGGCGTTGACCGTGACGCCGTAGCGCCCCATCTCCGCGGCGGCGACCAGCGTGAGCGCGGCGATGCCCGCCTTGGCGGCGCTGTAGTTCGCCTGGCCCACACTGCCCTGCAGGCCGGCCCCGGAGCTGGTGTTCACGATGCGCGCGTCCACGGGCTCGCCGGCCTTCGACCGCGCTCGCCAGTACGCCGCGGCGTGCCGCATGGTGGCGAAGTGCCCCTTGAGGTGCACGGCCGTCACCGCGTCGAACTCTTCCTCGCTGGTGTTGGCGAACATGCGGTCGCGCACGATGCCGGCGTTGTTCACCAGCACGTCCAGGCCGCCGAAGTGGTCCACCGCGGTCTGGATCAGGCCTTCGGCCTGTCCCCAGTCGGCGACGTCGGCGCCGCTGGTGATCGCTTCGCCGCCGGCTGCGGTGATCTCGTCGACGACGCCCTGCGCGGCGCTCCCGCCACCGGCGGGCGAGCCGTCCAGGCCGACGCCGATGTCGTTGACGACGACGCGCGCTCCCTCGGCGGCGAAGGCCAGCGCGTGCGCGCGACCGATGCCGCCACCCGCTCCCGTCACGATGACCACACGGCCGTCGAGCAGTCCCATGGTGTTCGTCTCCCTTGCTGTGCGATTGCTATCTGATGTCTGCGGTCGTGGTGGACAGGTAGGGCGGCGGCTCTCCGCCGCCGTGCACCTCCAGTGAGGCGCCGCTGACGTAGGACGCGGCCTCGGAGGCGAGGAATGCGGTGGCCCAACCGATGTCGGCGGGCTTGGCCAGGCGGCCCAACGGCACGTTCCTGGCGATGGCCGCGATCGACTCGGCGTCACCGTAGAACAGCTCGGACTGCTCGGTCTCCACCATGCCGACCACCACCGAGTTCACTCGCACCTTGGGCGCCCATTCGACGGCGAGCGTCGTCGTCATGTTCTCCATGCCGGCCTTGGCGGCACCGTAGGCCACGGTGCCGGGGGTCGGCCGTCTGCCGCTGACGCTGGTGATGTTCACGATGCAGCCGCCCGAATCCTGCTGCTGCATCACGTTGTTCGCGTGGGTGGACACCGAGAGTGCGCCCAGGAGGTTCAGTTCGACGATCTTGGTGCTGAACCTCGCCGACGCCTGGTCGGCGGGCACGAACGGTGACCCCCCGGCGTTGTTGACCACGACGTCGAGCCGGCCGTGCCGCTGGACGATGGCCGCGACGAGCGCGGCGACGGCGTCGTCGTCGCGGATGTCGCAGGCGTGGAACTCGTACGGCGAGCCGGTGACCGGGCGCCGTGCGCAGGTGACCACCGTGGCGCCCTGAGCGGCGAAGACGTCGCTGATGCCGGCGCCGACGCCGCGCACTCCACCGGTGACCAGCACCACCTTGCCGTCGAGTCGGAGATTGATTCCAGCGGGGACGCTCACTGTGCTAGCGTACCAAGCAAGTGCTTGCTTAGGTAGCCACACGAGGAGTGCGCGTGACGATTTCCACCGCGACCGTCGAACCGGGCATCGTCTCGGTCACGGTCGACTATCCGCCCGTCAACGCCATCCCGTCCCGCGGATGGTTCGAACTGGGCGACGCCATCACCGCCGCGGGCCGCGACCGCAGCACCCACGTGGTGATCCTGCGCGCCGAGGGCCGCGGCTTCAATGCGGGCGTCGACATAAAGGAGATGCAGAACACCGAGGGCTTCACCGCCCTCATCGACGCCAATCGCGGCTGTTTCCATGCCTTTCGGGCCGTGTACGAGTGCGAAGTGCCCGTCGTCGCCGCGGTGAACGGGTTCTGCGTGGGCGGCGGCATCGGCCTCGTCGGCAACTCCGACGTCATCGTCGCCTCCGACGATGCGACGTTCGGTCTGCCCGAGGTGGAGCGCGGGGCCCTCGGCGCCGCCACCCACCTGTCGCGGCTGGTCCCCCAGCACATGATGCGCAGGCTGTTCTTCACCGCGGCCACCGTCGACGCGAACACGCTGCACCACTTCGGTTCCGTGCACGAGGTGGTGCCCCGCGCCGAGCTGGACGAGGCCGCGCTGCGCGTCGCCCGCGACATCGCCGCCAAGGACACCCGGGTGATCCGGGCCGCCAAGGAGGCGCTCAACTTCATCGACGTCCAGCCCGTGAACGCGAGATACCGCATGGAACAGGGCTTCACGTTCGAGTTGAACTTGGCCGGCGTGTCCGACGAGCACCGGGATGCGTTCGCCGGGACCGACAAGGGGTCGAAATAGCATGGCAGACAAAAGAACCACACTCGACGAGGCGGTATCGGCCGTCGAGAGCGGCATGACCATCGGCATCGGTGGCTGGGGATCCCGCCGCAAGCCCATGGCGTTGGTCCGGGCGCTGCTGCGCACCGACGTCACCGACCTCACCGTCGTCACCTACGGCGGTCCGGATCTCGGATTGCTCTGCGCTGCAGGCAAGGTCAAGCGGGTCTACTACGGCTTCGTGTCGCTGGACTCGCCGCCCTTCTACGATCCCTGGTTCGCCAAGGCGCGCACCACCGGGGCCATCGAGGCCCGCGAGATGGACGAGGGCATGCTGCGGTGCGGCCTGCAGGCGGCCGCGCAACGGCTGCCGTTCCTGCCCATCCGCGCGGGCCTGGGCAGCGACGTGCGCGCGTTCTGGGGCGACGAACTCAAGACCGTCCGCTCGCCCTACCCGACCGGAGACGGCTACGAGGAACTCCTCGCGATGCCCGCGCTCGACCTCGACGTGGCGCTGGTACACCTCGACCTCGGCGATACGTCCGGCAATGCCGCGTACACCGGCATCGACCCGTACTTCGACGACCTGTTCCTGATGTCGGCGCAGCGCCGCGTGATGTCGGTCGAGCGCGTGGTGCCCACCGACGAACTGGTGAAGTCCGTTGCCCCACAGCAACTGCTGGTCAACCGGATGATGGTGGACCACGTCGTGGAAGCGCCGGGCGGCGCCCACTTCACCAGCGCCGAGCCGGACCATCGCCGCGACGAGAAGTTCCAACGGCACTACGCCCAGGCGGCGGCATCCGACGAGACCTGGGCGGAGTTCGTCGCCACCTACCTCTCCGGCAGCGAGGCCGACTACCAGGCCGCCGTGCGCCGCTTCGCCGAACAGGAGGCTGCCAAGTGATCTCGGTGACCCGTGCCGAGGTGTGCGCCGTGGCGTGCGCCGAACTGTTCCGCGACGCCGGCGAGATCATGGTCAGCCCCATGGCCACCATGGTGTCGGTCGGCGCGCGCCTGGCCCGCCTGACGTTCTCCCCCGACATCCTGCTCACCGACGGCGAGGCTCGCCTGCTGGCCGACACCCCCGCCCTCGGCGCGAGCGGTGCCATCGAGGGCTGGATGCCGTTCGGCCGCGTCTTCGAGACGTTGACCTGGGGCAGGCGTCACGTGGTGATGGGCGCCAACCAGATCGACCGCTACGGCAACCAGAACCTGTCGGCATTCGGCCCCCTGCAGCACCCCACGCGTCAGATGTTCGGCGTCCGGGGGGCGCCGGGCAACTCGATCAACCACGCCACCAGTTACTGGGTGGGAGGTCACAGTTCGCGCGTCTTCGGCGAATCCGTGGACATCGTCTGCGGAATCGGTTGGGACAAGGTCGACGTGGACAATCCGGCCTACCGCTTCGCCAACGTCTACCGCGTGGTGAGCAACCTCGGCGTGTTCGACTTCGGCGGTCCCGACCACCAGATGCGGGCACTGTCGCTGCATCCCGGTGTCGACGCCCAGGAGGTGGCCGACAACACCGGTTTCGAGGTGCACGGTCTCGGCGAGGCGTCGACCACCCGCCTGCCCACCGAGGACGAGCTGCGCCTCATCCGCGAGGTTATCGACCCCAAGGGGCTGCGCGACCGCGAGATCCGCTCGTGAGTCACCTCGAGACCGCGCTGACCCGACTCGTCGGCATCGAGCACCCCGTCGTGCAGACGGGCATGGGCTGGGTGGCGGGTGCCCGACTGGTCGCGGCCACCTCGAACGCCGGCGGCCTGGGGATCCTGGCGTCGGCGACCATGACGCTCGACGAGTTGCGGACCGCGGTGGCCAAGGTCAAGGCCACCACCGACAAACCGTTCGGCATCAACATCCGCGCCGACGCCGGCGACGCGAACGACCGCGTCGACCTCCTGATCCGCGAAGGAGTCAAAGTCGCCTCCTTCGCCCTGGCCCCCAAACCCGACCTGATCGCGCGGCTCAAGGACGCCGGCGTCGTGGTGATCCCATCGGTGGGGCTGGCCAAGCACGCCAAGAAGGTCGCAAGCTGGGGTGCCGACGCCGTCATCGTCCAGGGTGGCGAGGGCGGCGGGCACACCGGACCCATCGCCACCACGCTGCTGCTGCCGTCGGTGCTCGACGCCGTCGCCGACACCGGCATGCCCGTGGTGGCGGCCGGCGGCTTCTTCGACGGGCGCGGGCTGGCCGCCGCGCTGTCCTACGGCGCCGCGGGCGTCGCGATGGGCACCCGGTTCCTGCTGACCACCGACTCGACCGTGCCCGACGCCGTCAAGCAGCGCTACCTGGCCGCAGCCCTCGACGGCACCGTGGTCTCCACGCGCGTCGACGGCATGCCGCACCGCGTGCTGCGCACCGGGCTGGTCGAGAAGCTCGAAAGCGGTTCTCCCATGCGCGGACTGGCGGCCGCAGTGGCCAATGCCCAGAAGTTCAAGAAGATGACCGGCATGACGTGGAAGTCGATGGTCACCGACGGGCTGGCGATGCGCCACGGCAAGGACCTGAGCTGGTCACAGGTGGTGATGGCGGCCAACACCCCGATGTTGTTGAAGGCCGGCCTGGTCGACGGCAACACCGACGCGGGCGTGCTGGCATCGGGACAGGTCGCAGGCATCCTCGACGACCTGCCGTCGTGCGCCGAGCTGGTGCCCGCGATCGTGGCCGAGGCCGTCGCGCACCTGCGATCGGCGTCCGGGCTCATCGCACCCTGACCATCGGCTGAACGTCTGCTGCCGATTCGCCAAACGGGCGGATCACCCGCCCGGTGACCGGGTACCGTCTCCGATCTGATGAGCGAGGGCGCGAACGCGGGCGAGGTCCGCCAGCGGTTGCTGCTGCGCGCCCGCCAGCTCGCCGAAACCCGGCGTCTGCGACCCGTGGCGGCCATCGCCGCCCGGTTCACCGAGATCGAGGGCGGGACCCTCGGCGCCATGGTGTCGGTCCAGCTGTTCACCACCGTCATCCCCCTGATGATCATGGGGTTCAGCTACATGCGCGGGTTCGCCGACAACGCCAGCCCCGGAACCCTCATCATTCGCGAACTGGGATTGGTGCATCCGGCGTCGGATCACGTGCGGTCGGCGTTCGGGGACTCGTCGGCGCTGCGCTCCAACTGGACGTTCCTGGGCGTGGCGGGATTCCTGGTGTGGGGCATCCCCATGGGCATCATGATCGCCGGCATCTTCGCCAAGGCCTGGCGCCGCGACCAGTTCCCGTTGGCGGGCCGGTTGTGGCGCGGCGTGCTGTGGTTCGCGCTGTACCTGGTGATGATCGGCATCCGGGATCGCATCGCCTTCGGCGGTGTCCATCACGCCGAAATGCGCCTGGTGCACTTCGCGATCTCGCTGCTGCCGGTCTGGCTCTTCTGGTCCATCACCCCCGCCCTGCTGGTCCGCGACGGTGGCCGAGGCAGGCAGTACCTGATGCTCGCGGGCCTGGCCGGAGTCGTGATCGACGGCGTCGTACTGCCGTTGGGCTCGCGCTGGCTGTTCCCGCCCGTGCTCGACGGCTGGCAGGAGCTGGGGCCCATCGGCGTCGCGATGGCGATCCTGACGTGGTGCGGCGCCGTCGGCACCGGCTGGGTGATCACCGCGTGCGTGGGCGCGGTGCTGTGGGAGCGCACGGCACCGACGGAGACGGTGCTCGAGTCGCAGAGCGAGAAGGTGGGCTCCTAGCGGCATCATCCCCAGTGCCCACTTCGTGCACAGGCCGGCGCTTCGGTGCGGGTTCGGACGTGACTCGGGTCAGTGCTCGCTACCAGGGTTCGGGGGGTGACGCGGCTCGACCAACCGTTCCTGGGACAGCGCGCCGTCGCGGCCGGAGACGTGTCGGCACGGCGGCTGCAGAAGGACTTTCGCGCCGTCTACCGCAACGTCTATCTGCCGCGCGGGGTGGACCTGGACGCCCGGACGCGCGCCCGCGCCGCGTGGCCGAGGGCCGGTGGCGAGTGCACGTTGGTGGGCCGATCGGCCGCGGCGGTGCTCGGTGCGAAGTGGCTCGACGCCGACCACCCCGCCGAGCTCCACCGCGCCGATCGGCACGCGCCCGACGGGATCGTCGTGCGGTCCTACGCGCTGGCCGTCGAGGACGTGGGCGTGATCCGCGACATGCGCACCACCACGCCCGCCCGTACGGCCTTCGACCTCGGCCGGCTGCTCCCCCTGCGCGTCGACCTCGGCTGGCGGCAGTGGCGAGTGGCCGTCGAGTACGACGGGTTGCAGCACTGGTCGAACCGTCGGTAGCGGTCGTGGGACATTGACCGCACGGCGCTGCTCGAGGCCGCCGGCTGGGTCGTGGTGCGCGTGAGCGCCGAGCTGCTCGACCGACCCCACGTGGTGTTGGCGCGGATCACCGAGAAGCTGCGCGCTCGCGGCTGTCCGCTGTGACGCGTGCCCGCCTAGGCCTACCTA
Source organism: Mycobacterium sp. DHQP2018-32-09 (assembly GCF_058148405.1). Taxonomy (NCBI): domain Bacteria; kingdom Bacillati; phylum Actinomycetota; class Actinomycetes; order Mycobacteriales; family Mycobacteriaceae; genus Mycobacterium; species Mycobacterium sp. DHQP2018-32-09. Next base: position 55,018 of record NZ_JBYVYK010000031.1, read on the forward strand.
GAGTCGCTCGATGATGGTCACGTTGGCGGTGCCGCCGCCCTCGCACATCGTCTGCAGGCCGTAGCGACCGCCGGTGCGCTCCAACGTGTTCAGCATGGTCGCGAACAGCTTGGCGCCCGTCGCGCCCAGCGGGTGACCCAGCGCGATCGCACCGCCGTTCGGGTTGACCTTCGCCGGATCGGCGCCGGTCTCCTTCAGCCACGCCATGACCACCGGCGCGAACGCCTCGTTGATCTCGACGGTGTCGATGTCCTCGATGGACAAGCCGGTCTTGGCCAGCGCGTACTCCGTGGCGGGGATGGGTCCGGTGAGCATGAACACCGGGTCGGCGCCGCGGGCGCTGACGTGGTGGATGCGAGCCCGCGGCGTCAGACCGTGTTCCTTGACGGCCTGCTCGGAGGCCAGCAGCACCGCGCTGGCGCCGTCGGAGATCTGGCTGGCCATGGCCGCCGTCAGCCGACCCCCTTCGACGAGGGTCTTGAGGCCGGCCATCTTCTCCAGCGACGTGTCCCGCGGACCTTCGTCGGTGACGAAGCCATCCACCGAGACGATCTCGTTCTCGAAGTTTCCGGCGCGGATGGCCTCCTGCGCGCGCTGGTGGCTGGCGAGTGCGAACTCCTCCATGGACTCCCGGGTCAGGCCCCACTTCTCCGCGATCAGCTCGGAGCCGCGGAACTGCGAGATCTCCTGATCCCCGTAGCGGTGCAGCCACCCCGTGGATTCGTTGGTGGGTGAGGTGTGACCGAACTCCTTGCCGACGATCATCGCCGAGCTGATGGGGATCTGGCTCATGTTCTGCATGCCACCGGCCACGATGAGATCCGCGGTGCCGGCCATGATGGCCTGGGCGCCAAAGGAAATCGCCTGCTGGCTGGATCCGCACTGCCGGTCGACGGTGACCCCGGGGACCTCCTCCGGGAACCCGGCCGCCAGCCACGACAGCCGGGCGATGTTGCCCGCCTGGCCGCCGATCGCGTCGACGCAACCGGCGATCACGTCGTCGACGGCTCCCGGGTCGACGTCGGTGCGGTCGAACAATCCCCGCCACGCCGCGGCGCCGAGATCCACTGGATGCACCCCGGCGAGTCCGCCGCCCCGCTTGCCGACGGCGGTGCGTACGGCGTCGATGACGTATGCCTCAGCCACTGCTGCCTCCTTCTGTCGTCAGGCCACCGAGGACGATGGCCAGGTACTGTCTGCCGACCTCTGCGGCCGTCAGCGGCCCACCCGGCGAATACCAGCGGACCGAAACCCAGGTGGTGTCGCGGATGAAGCGGTACACCAGGTCGACGTCGAGATCGGGCCGGAAGCTGCCCTGCGCGATCCCCTGGTTGAGCACGTCGACCCACATCCGCCGCTGCTCCCGGTTGCGTTCGTCGACGAACGCGAACTGCGGCAGCGACGACAGCCGCTTGGCCTCGTCCTGATAGATGACGACCTGCGCGTGCCGGTGTTCGATGGCCTCGAACGACGTCAGGAACAAGCCCTTGACGCGTTCCAGCGGATCGGATTCGCGTGCCACGATCTCGGCGTACCGCTCGAACAGCCAGTCGAGGAAGTCCCGCAGGACCTCCTCGACCATCTGCTCCTTCGACTTGAAGTGGTGGTACAGGCTGCCGGAGAGGATGCCCGCGGAATCGGCGATGTCGCGCACGGTGGTCGCCTTGAGGCCGCGATCGGCGAACATCACCGCGGCGAGGTGCAGCAGCTCGTCGCGACGGCTCGGTAACGCCTTGTCCACCCCGACACCCTACCAACCAAGCACTTGCTAGGTATAGCGGGTCAGACGAGCTGGCCGATGGGAGTGTCCCGACGATCGTCGGCCGAGCAGGCCTGTACGGCGCGCAACCGCGCGTCGACCACGTCGGCCGTCGACGCGTTGCGCCCGTTGCGCTGCTTGAGCAGCTTGGCGACGGTGGCGTCCTGGTCGGAGGTGGACACCGCGACGAAACTTGCGCACGTGGTGTCACCACCGGAATTGCTGGCGCCGGAGCACCCACCGAGCGCGATCGTCACCCCGACCGCGACACCCAACCCGACCACGAACTTCACGTGGCCAGCGTACTGACGGGCTCAGGCGCGCTGGCTGGACACCGAGATGACCTCGCCTGTGAGGTAGCTGGAGTAGTCGCTGGCGAGGAAGGCGATGGTGGCGGCCACCTCCCACGGCTCGGCGGCGCGCCCGAAGGCCTCCCCCTCGGCCAACCGGTCCAGCAGCTCCGAACTGCTCGTCTTCTCCAGGAACTTGTGCCTGGCGATGCTGGGCGACACCGCGTTGACGCGTACCCCGTACTCCACGGCCTCGATGGCACTGCACCGCGTCAGCGCCATCACCCCGGCCTTGGCCGCTGCGTAGTGCGACTGCGAATGCTGTGCCCGCCAACCCAAGACGCTGGCATTGTTGACGATGACACCGGTGTGGGGCACGTCGCGGAAGTACCGCAGCGCGGCGCGCGTCGCCCGCATCACCGAGGTGAGCGTCACGTTCAGCACGCGGTCCCACTCGTCGTCGGTCATGTCGATGACCGGCGTCTGGCCGCCGAGCCCGGCATTGTTGACCAGCACGTCGAGCCGTCCAGCGGCCTCGACCGTCCGCGCCAGTAGCGCGTCGACGGCCTCGGTAGACGTCACGTCGCACGGGACGGCGTGCACCGCACCGAGATTCAGCGCCGCAAGCTCGTCGCGGGTCTCGCCGAGCCGGCGTTCGTGATAGTCGGAGACCACCACGTCGGCGCCCTCCAGCAGCGCGCGTCGGGCCGTCGTCGACCCGATGCCGGTTCCCGCCGCGGCGGTGACCAGCACGACCTTGCCCTGCAGCAGGCCGTGGCCCTCGATCTCGGCGGGCGCCACCGACAGGTCGCTCATCAGCCCTTCACCTCTCGCGGCAGGCCGAGCACGCGCTCGGCGATGATGTTGCGCTGGATTTCGTTGGAGCCGCCGTAGATGGTGTCCGAGCGCGAGAACAGGTACAGCCGTTGCCATTCGCCGAACTCACCGTCGGGCAGCAGCAGCCCCTCGCGGCCCGCGGCGTCCATCGCGATCTCGCCCAGTTCACGATGCCAGTTGGCCCACAACAACTTCGAGATGCTGTCTTGCCCGGGACGCTCCACGTCCATCGTCGCCAGCGCGTAGGACCGCATGGTCTGCAGCCCGAGCCACGACCGCGTCAGGCGCTCGCGGATCAGCGGGTCGTCGACGGCGCCGGTGCGCTTGGCCAGCTCGACGACGCCCTCCAGCTCGCGGCGGTACCGGATCTGCTGCCCGAGCGTGGACACACCGCGCTCGAACGTCAGGGTGCCCATCGCCACGCGCCAGCCGTCGCCGGGCTCGCCGACCACGAGATCGGCGTCGGTGCGGGCGTCGTCGAAGAACACCTCGTTGAACTCGGAGTCACCCGTCAGCTGCACGATGGGCCGAATGGTGACGCCCGGCTGGTCCAACGGCACCAACAGATAGGACAGGCCGGCGTGCCGCTTGGAGCCCCTCTCGGATCGCGCCACGACGAAGCACCACTGCGCCCAGTGCGCCAGCGACGTCCACACCTTCTGGCCGTTGATCACCCACGCGTCGCCCTCGAGCTCGGCGGTGGTGGCGACGTTGGCGAGGTCGCTGCCCGCACCGGGTTCCGAATAGCCCTGGCACCACAGCTCGGTGACGTCGAGGATCGTCGGCAGGAAGCGACGCTGCTGCTCGGCCGTGCCGTACGCGATCAGCGTCGGGCCCACCAACTCTTCGCCGAGGTGGTTGACCTTCTCCGGGGCGTTCGCCTTGGCGTACTCCTCGTAGAACGCGACGCGGTGCGCCACCGTCAGGCCGCGGCCACCGTGCTCGACGGGCCAGCCCAGACACGTCAGCCCAGCCTTGGCCAGGTGCTGATTCCAGGCGACGCGTTCTTCGAAGGCCTCGTGCTCGCGCCCAGGGCCGCCCAGGCCCTTCAGCGCCGCGTACTCGCCGACCAGATTGTCGGCCAGCCACTCGCGGACCTCGGCCCGGAACTCCTCGACTTCCAACATCCTTGTAGGCTAACCTACCAAGCACTTGCTTTGTTAGAGGAGCAGCAATGACGACGCCCCGCGGGCTCGATCGCAGGACGATTCCGGCGGTGCTGGCCCGAAGCGCCGCTGACTACGGCGACCATGCCGCACTGCTCACCGCCGACCGCGCGTTCACGTACTCCGAGCTGTACGAGGAGGTCAGGCGCGCAGCGGCCGCCCTGGTGGCACTCGGCGTGCGGGCCGGCGACCGCGTCGCCATCTGGTCGCCGAACACCTGGCACTGGGTGGTGGCCAGCCTGGCCACCACCTACGCCGGCGCCGTCGTCGTGCCGCTCAACACCCGCTACACCGCAGGCGAGGCCGCCGACGTCATCGCGCGCACGTCCGCCCCCGTGCTCATCGGCATGGGCCGGTTCCTCGGCACCGACCGCCTCGCCGACCTCGACCGGGACGCCCTGCCCGAGCTGCGGCACGTGGTGCGCGTGCCCATCCAGGACGACGACGGCACCTGGGACGAATTCATGGCAGCCGCAGACGATCCCGAGCACCTCGCGACCGCGGATGCGCGCGCGGCCGCCGTCACCGCCGACGACGTCGCCGACATCCTGTTCACCTCCGGGACGACCGGCCGCAGCAAGGGCGTGCTGTGCGCCCACCGTCAGTCGCTCGACGCCCCCGCCGCCTGGGCGGAGTGCGGCCGGCTCACCAGTGCCGACCGCTACCTGTGCATCAACCCGTTCTTCCACAACTTCGGCTACAAGGCGGGCATCCTCACCTGCCTGCAGCGCGGTGCCACGCTGGTGCCCCAGCTGACGTTCGACCCGGAGCAGGCGATGCGGGCCGTCCAGGACCACCGCATCACCGTGCTGCCGGGGCCGCCCACCATCTATCAGACCCTGCTCGACCATCCGAAGCGCGCCGACTACGACCTGTCCTCGTTGCGCTTCGCGGTGACCGGTGCCGCCGTGGTGCCGGTGGTGCTGATCGAGCGCATGCAGTCCGAACTCGACATCGACATCGTGCTGACCGCCTACGGACTCACCGAGGCCTCCGGCTTCGGCACGATGTGCCGCGCCGACGACGACGCCGTCACCGTCGCCACCACCAGCGGCAGGCCCATCGCGGGCTTCGAGCTACGCATCGACGGCGACGGCGACTCCGGGGAGGTGCTGCTGCGCGGCCCCAACGTGATGCTGGGCTACCTCGACGATCCCGAGGCCACCGCCGCGGCCATCGACGCCGACGGCTGGCTGCACACCGGCGACGTGGGAAGCGTCGACGCCTCGGGCAACTTGCGCATCACCGACCGGCTCAAGGACATGTACATCTGCGGGGGCTTCAACGTCTACCCCGCCGAGGTGGAGCAGGTCCTGGCACGCCTGGACGGCGTCGCCGAAGCCGCGGTGATCGGCGTCCCCGACGAGCGGATGGGCGAGGTGGGCAAGGCATTCGTCGTCGTCAAGGCCGGGGCCACCCTCACCGAGGAATCCGTGATCGCCTACGTCAAGCAGCATCTCGCGAACTTCAAGACGCCGCGATCGGTGGCGTTCCTCGATGCCCTGCCACGCAACCCCGGCGGCAAGGTGGTCAAACCCCAACTGCGACAGATCGGTTGATGACCCGCTCATGGATCTGACATTCGACGACGCGACCGAGGACTTCCGGGCCGAGGTCCGCGCGTTCCTGGCCGCCAACACCGAGCACTTCCCGACGAAGTCCTACGACACCGCCGAGGGCTTCGCTCAGCACCGCACGTGGGACAAGGTGCTCTTCGACGCCGGGCTCTCGGTGATCGCCTGGCCGGAACGCTACGGCGGCCGCGACGCCACGCTGCTGCAGTGGATCGTCTACGAGGAGGAGTACTTCCGCGCCGGCGCACCCGGGCGCGCCAGCGCCAACGGCACCTCCATGCTGGCGCCGACGCTCTTCGCACACGGCACCGAGGCCCAGCGCGACCGCATCCTGCCCAAGATGGCCAGCGGCGAGGAGATCTGGGCCCAAGCGTGGTCGGAACCCGAATCCGGCAGCGACCTGGCCTCGCTTCGGTCGACCGCCACCAAGACCGACGGCGGCTGGAAACTCAACGGCCAGAAGATCTGGAGTTCCCGAGCGGTGTTCGGCGACCGCGCCTTCGGCCTCTTCCGCTCGGACCCGCAGGCCCAACGGCACCACGGGTTGACCTACGTCATGTTCGACCTGCGCGCCGAGGGCGTCACCGTGCGTCCCATCGCACAACTCGGCGGCGACACCGGTTTCGGCGAGGTGTTCCTGGACGACGTGTTCGTGCCCGACGAGGACGTCATCGGCGAGGCGCACGGCGGTTGGAAGGCCGCCATGAGCACGTCGAGCAACGAACGCGGCATGTCACTGCGCAGCCCGGCGCGCTTCCTGGCCCCCGCCGAGCGACTGGTGGCCGAGTGGGCGGAGCGAGGACGTCCCCAGGCCCACGCCGACCGCGTCGCCGACGCGTGGATCAAGGCGCAGGCCTACCGCCTGCACACGTTCGGCACCGTGACCCGGTTGGCCGACGGCGGTGAACTCGGCGCCGAGTCGTCGGTGACCAAGGTGTTCTGGTCCGAACTCGACGTCGCGCTCCACCAGAGCGCACTGGATCTGCGCGACGCCGACGCGGAGCTGAGCGACCACTGGACCGACGGTCTGCTGTTCGCCCTCGGCGGCCCGATCTACGCGGGCACCAACGAGATTCAGCGCAACATCATCGCCGAGCGCCTGCTGGGCCTACCCCGGGAGCCGAAGTGAGATTCGATCTGGACGCACAGCAGCGCGACTTCGCCGCCAGCATCGACGCGGCATTGGGCGCGGCCGACGTGCCCGCCGCCGTGCGGGCGTGGGGCGGCGGCGACGCCGACCCCGCGCGCAAGGTCTGGGCGACGCTGGCCGAACTGGGGGTGACCGCGCTGGCCGTCGCCGAGGAGTTCGACGGCATCGGCGCCACCGCCGTCGACGTCGCGGTGGCCGCCGAACGGCTGGGCTACTGGGGCGTGCCCGGCCCCGTCGCGGAATCCGTGGCCGTCGCTCCGGTGCTGCTGGCCTCCGACGACCGCTCCGCCGGGTTGGCGTCGGGCCAGACCCTGGCCACGGTGGCGATGGCACCGCATGCGCCCCGCGCGGTGGCTGCCGACCGGGCCGACCTGATCCTGGTGGCCGCCGAGGGCGAGGTACGCGACGGCACCGCGGGCGCCGCGCACGGCTCCGTCGACCCCGCCCGCACCCTGTTCGACGTCTCGGCCACCGGCACCGCCCGTCCCGCCGCCACCGCACGCGCCTTCGAGTTCGGCGCGCTGACCACGGCGGCGCAGCTCGTCGGCGCCGGCCAGGCCATGCTCGATGCCGCGGTCGCATATGCCAAGCAGCGCAGTCAATTCGGTCGCATCATCGGGTCCTACCAGGCCATCAAGCACAAGCTGGCCGACGTGCTGATCGCCGTCGAGCTGGCCCGTCCGCTGGTCTACGCCGCTGCGCTGTCACTGGACGCGGAGTCCCCCGACACCGCGCGCGACGTCAGCGCCGCCAAGGCCGCCGCGGCCGAGGCCGCCCTGCTGTCGGCACGGTCTGCGCTGCAGACCCACGGTGCCATCGGTTTCACCCAGGAGCACGACCTGTCGCTGCTGCTGGTGCAGGTGCAGGCGCTGCGCACGGCGTGGGGCACGCCCACGTGGCATCGGCAGCGCGTCCTGGAGGCCCTGGCATGAGCACCGAAGAACGAGACATGTTGCGCGACACCGTCGCCGCGCTCGTCGAGAAGCAAGCCCCGCCGGAGGCCGTGCGCCGCGCGTTCGCGTCCGACCTGGGCTACGACGAGAACCTGTGGCGCGTGCTGTGCGAACAGGTCGGTGCCGCGGCGCTCGTGGTCCCCGAGAGCCTGGGCGGAGTGGGCGGCGAACTGGCCGACGCCGCGGTGGTCCTGGCCGAACTCGGCGCCCGCCTGGTGCCGACGCCGCTGCTGGGCACCATGCTCGCCGAGATCGCCCTGGCCGGTGTCGAGGACCCCGACGAGGCGACGCTCGGAGCACTCGCCGAGGGCACGTCGGTGGGCACCGTCGTGTTCGACGCCGGGTACGTGCTCAACGGCGCGGACGCCGACGTCGTCGTCGAGGCGCGTGACGGAAGGCTTTGGCGCTGGTCCGGTTTCGACGCGCACCCGGCCGCCTCGATGGATCCCACCCGGCGCCTGGCCCGCCTCGAGCCGCACGACGTCGTCGAGATCGGCGCCGACCCGGGACTGGCCGACCTGGCGGCGATCCTGCTGGCGGCCGAGCAGATCGGCGCGGCGGCGCGGTGCCTTGAGCTGACCGTGGCCTACACCAAGGACCGCGTCCAGTTCGGCAGGCCGATCGGCAGTTTCCAGGCGCTCAAGCACCGCATGGCCGACCTGTTCGTGCTGGTGCAGTCCGCCCGCGCCATCGTCGACGACGCCGTCGCCAACCCCTCGCCGGTGTCGGCGGCCATGGCGCGCGTCAGTGCGAGCGAGGCGTTCAGCACCGTGGCCGCCGAGGCCATCCAGCTGCACGGCGGCATCGCGATCACGTGGGAGAGCGACATCCAGCTGTACTTCAAGCGCGCGCACGGCAGCGCACAACTGCTGGGTCCCCCGCGGGATCACCTGCGCAGGCTCGAAGCCGAGGTGCTGTGACGGCCGCACGCTAGCGTGGAGCCGATGAACCAGCGCGTGAGTGCCCGGGCCGCCATTCCCCCGTTCTACGTCATGGACGTCTGGCTCGCGGCGGCCGAACGGCAGCGCTCCCACGGAGACCTGGTGAACCTGTCCGCCGGGCAGCCCAGCGCCAAGGCGCCCGCCCCCATCCGGGCGGCCGCCGCTGCCGCCCTCGCCGAGGACAACCTGGGCTACACCGTCGCGCTGGGCATCCCCGAACTTCGGGAACGGATCGCCGCGTCGTACGGCGACCGCTACGGCGTCGACGTGCATCCCGACGAGGTGGTGGTGACCACCGGCTCGTCTGGGGGCTTCCTGCTGGCGTTCCTGGCGTGCTTCGACGTCGGCGACCGGGTGGCGGTGAGCAGCCCGGGATATCCCTGCTACCGCAACATCCTGACGGCGCTGGGATGCGAGGTGGTCGAGGTGCCGTGTGGCCCCGACACCCGGTTCCAGCCCAGCGTCGAGATGCTGGCCGCGCTCGACCCGCCCGTCAAGGGCGTCGTGGTGGCCAGCCCCGCAAACCCCACCGGAACGGTCCTGCCGCCTGCGGAGCTGGCCGCCATCGCGAGCTGGTGCGAAGCATCCGGGGTGCGGCTGATCAGCGACGAGATCTACCACGGCCTGACGTATGCCGGTGCGCCGCAGACCAGTTGCGCGTGGGAGACGTCGCGCGAGGCCATCGTGGTGAACAGCTTCTCCAAGTACTTCGCGATGACCGGCTGGCGGCTGGGCTGGCTGCTGGTGCCGCGGGGGCTGCTGCGCGCCGTGGACTGCCTCACCGGCAACTTCTCCATCTGCCCGCCCACGCTGCCCCAGCATGCCGCCGTCGCGGCGTTCGACCCCGCGTCGATCGCGGAGGCCGACACCCTGGTTCGGGACTACGCCGTGAACCGCGACCTGCTCCTGCGAGGGTTACCCGACCTGGGTCTGTCCCGGCTGGCGCCCGCGGACGGCGCGTTCTACGTCTACGCCGACGTCTCCGAGTACTCCACGGACTCCCTGGCGTTCTGCGCGAGGTTGCTCGCCGAGACCGGTGTCGCGATCGCCCCCGGGGTGGACTTCGACACCGTGCAGGGCGGCGCCTACGTGCGGCTGTCGTTCGCCGGGGCGGCCGCCGAGATCACCGAGGCACTGCGCCGCATGGGCCCGTGGCTCGCGGGCCGCTGACACGCGTCAACGGGCCGTCCACCCGCCGTCCATGACGTAGGACGAACCGGTCACCATCGCGGCGTGCTCGCCGGTGAGCCATCCGACCAGCGCGGCGACCTCGTCGGGTTCGACCAGGCGCTTCACGGCCGACTCGGTGAGCAGCACCTTCTCGAGCACCTCGTCCTCGGTGATGCCGTGGGTGCGCGCCTGATCTGCGATCTGCTTGGTCACCAACGGCGTTCGGACGTAGCCGGGGTTGACGCAGTTGCTCGTCACCCCGTGGGGCCCGCCTTCGAGCGCCGTCACCTTCGACAGTCCTTCGAGCGCGTGCTTGGCGGTGACGTAGGCGACCTTGAACGGACTGGCGCGCAACCCGTGTACGGACGACACGTTGACGATGCGGCCGAATCGCCGTTCGTACATGTGCGGTAGCGCGGCCCGGATGAGCAGGAACGGCGCCTCGACCATGAGCGTCTGGATGCGGCGGAACGTCGCCGGGTCGAACTGCTCGATGGGATCGATGCTCTGGATGCCTGCGTTGTTGACCAACACGTCCACCTCGAGGCGCTGCGATTCGAGCGCGCCCACGTCGAGAAGGTCCACCGCCCAGGGTGTTCCGTCGATCTCCTCGGCGACGGCGGTGGCCCCGGCGGCGTCGACGTCGGCGACGATCACGTGCGCACCGCAGGCGGCGAGCCGCCGCGCGCACGCGGCACCGATGCCGCTACCGCCACCGGTGACGAGCGCGGTCCGATCCCTCAGATCGCTCACGCGAACGCCTTCGACTCGGCGTCGGCGGCGTCGAGCGCATGCAGGTCCAGACCCTTGGTCTCGCGCACGAACAGCACGGCGATCAGCGTCACCGCGCACGCCCCGGCGAGGTAGATCGAGATGGGCAGCGAGCTGCCGAACGTCTCCAGCAGCTTCACCGCGATCAGCGGCGCCAGCGAGCCGGCCACGATCGAGGTGACCTGGTAGCCAAGGGACACACCGGAATAGCGCATGCGCGTGGGGAACATCTCGGCCATGATCGCCGGCTGCGGCGCGTACATCAGCGCATGGAACACCAGGCCGATGGTGACCGCCGCGGTCACCACCGCGTAGTTGCCGGTATCCATCATCGGGAAGGCGAAGAAACCCCACGTGGCACCCACGACGGCGCCCACCAGGTACACCGGGCGTCGACCCCACCGGTCGGAGAGGTGCCCGACCAGCGGTACCACCGCGAAGTGCACCAGGTGCGCCACCAGCAGGTACCACAGGATCGCCGACGTGTTGGCACCGACCTGCACCTTCAGGTACGTGATCGAGAACGTGACCACCAGGTAGTACATGATGTTCTCGCCGAACCGCAGGCCCATGGCGGTGACGACGCCGCGCGGATAGCGCTTGACGACCTCGACGACGCTGAGCGACGTCGACTTGATGCGCTCGGCCTCCTCCTGGGCCGCCACGAAGATCGGCGCGTCGGTGACCTTGGTACGGATGTAGTAGCCGATGAGCACCACCACGGCCGAGAGCCAGAACGCGACGCGCCAACCCCAGGCCAGGAACGCGGCATCCGACAGCGTCGTCGTCAGCGCCAGCAGCACGATGGTGGCCAGCAGGTTGCCGGCCGGCACGCCGGCCTGCGGCCAGCTGGCCCAGAAGCCGCGCTGGGCGTTCGGGCTGTGCTCGGCCACCAGCAATATCGCGCCGCCCCATTCGCCGCCGACGGCGAAGCCCTGCACGAAGCGCAGCAGCACCAGCAGTCCGGGTGCCCAGTAGCCGATCTGTCCGAAGGTGGGCAGGCAGCCCATGAGGAACGTGGCGGCGCCGACGAGCACCAGGCTGAACTGCAGCAGCTTCTTGCGGCCGTACTTGTCGCCGTAGTGGCCGAACACGACGCCACCCAGCGGACGCGCGACGAACCCCACGGCATACGTCGCGAATGCCAGGAAGATGGCGTTCAGCTCGCTGGTGGTCTCGGCGAAGAACACCTTGCTGAAGACCAGCGTCGCCGCGGTCCCGTAGAGGAAGAACTCGTACCATTCGACGACGGTGCCCGCCATCGACGCGGCGACCACCCGCTTGAGTCCGGTCGCTACCGAGTCGGCCATCAGCCCTCCTGTGATTCAGCACACACTGGCCTCTGAGTATTCATGCACCTTCCCGCCCGTTCAATGGCCAGCGGCGCAGCCCCGATCTGCGAAAATGCACACGTGCACGTCACGCCCCCGGTTCCCAGTGCCGACGACCTCCTGGTGCTGCTGGCCGTCGGCCGCTCGGGCCGCTACGTCACGGCCGCCGACGAGCTGGGCATCAACCACACCACGATCTCGCGACGCATCGCCGCGCTCGAACAGGCCGTCGGGGGACGGCTGCTGGTCCGCGTCGGCGGCGGTTGGGAACTCACCGACCTGGGCAGACAGGCGTTGTCCGCCGCCGAGACCGTCGAGGCCGCCGTCCGCGGCCTGGTGCCGGGGGCGGGTGACGCGCACGCGCTGTCGGGGGTCGTGCGCATGTCGGCCACCGACGGCTTCAGCGCCTACGTCGCCGCACCCGCGGCGGCCCGCGTGCAGCGCCGGCACCCGGGGGTCGCCGTGGAGATCGTGGCCACCACGCGCCGCGCCAGCCAGCAACGGTCGGGACTGGACGTCGAGATCGTCGTCGGCGAACCGCAGGTGCACCGGGCCCAGGCCATTCGCCTCGGCGACTACTGCCTGGGGCTGTACGGGTCGCGACGGTACCTCGCCGAGCACGGCGTACCGGCCACCCGCGCAGAACTGGCCGGCCACCCGCTGGTCTACTTCATCGACTCCATGCTCCAGGTCGACGACCTCGACCTGGCCCGCGCCGTCGCACCCGGCATGCGGGAATCCGTCACCTCGACCAACGTCTTCGTCCACGTCGAGGCCACGCGCGCCGCAGCGGGCCTGGGACTGCTGCCCTGCTTCATGGCCGACCGGCACGACGACCTGGTACGCGTGCTCCCCGACGCCATCACCCTGCGGTTGGCCTACTGGCTGGTGACCCGCGCCGAAACGCTGCGTCGGCCCGAGGTGGTCGCCGTCGTCGACGCGCTCCGGGAACGCGTCACGGAGATGTCAGCCGAATTGCTGGGGTTGCGCTGATTCTCCTCGACCGCTGTGGGTATGTGCCCGGACATGCACGTCGAGATCACCGGGACCGGTAAACCGCTGCTGCTGGTGCACGGCATCTCCAACCTCCACAACTGGGACCTGATCGTGCCCGCGCTGGCGCGGGACCGGGCCGTCCACGCCGTCGACCTGCCCGGATTCGGCAAGAGCGCACCCCTGGACGGCGAGGTCACCGTCGCCACGCTCACCGACGCCGTCGAACGGTTCATCGCCGAACGCGCACTCGGCGACGTCGACGTCGTCGGCAGTTCCATGGGTGCCCGGATGGCGCTGGAGATGGCTCGCCGCGGGCACGGCGGCGCCGTCGTCGCACTCGATCCCGGCGGCTTCTGGAGCGACGCGCAACTGCGGTTCTTCGCCACGACGGTGGGGCCGTCGATCGCGCTGGTCAAGCGCATCCAGCCGGTGTTGCCGACGGTGACCCGGTCGGCGGTGGGTCGGACGGCTCTGCTACTGCAGTTCTCGGCCGCCCCATGGCGCCTGCCCGCCGACCTGGTGCTGCGGGAACTGCGCAACTTCGCGGCGTCGCCCAGCCTCGACGAGGCCGTGCACGCGCTGGTACATGGACCCAAACAGCTTGGCGCACCTGGCGGTAAGACCAAGGCCCCGGTCACCATCGGGTGGGGCCGGCGCGACCGCGTGACCCCACCCAGCCAGGCGGCCCGTGCACAGGCGCTCTTCCCCGAGGCGAAGATGCACTGGTTCCAGCGCAGCGGGCACTTTCCTCACTGGGATCAGCCCGCCGAGACGGTGCGACTGATCCAGTTGGCCCTCGGTACCTGACCGGGCTCCGCCTTCGGGCCCGGGATGGGTGCGGGTTCTGCGGCGGCCTGAGCCGAACGCTGCGCCGATCGCCCGTCGTGGCCTAGCGTCGAGCCATGCCCTTCCTCGACGACGACGGCCGGCGCGCCTACTACCGGCACTGGGCGGCCGAGAACCCCACCGCTGCCGTGGTGTTCCTGCACGGCTTCGGCGAACACACCGGCGTCTACCACCGGTACGCATTCGCACTAAACGCCCGGGGCATCGACGTGTGGGCCGTCGACCAACGCCTGGCACGCGAACTCGACAGGGCCTGGGACCGATTCGGCTCGCTGCTACCGACGCTGACGGTCCCCACGCTGGCGGTACACGGCACCGACGACCCGATCGCCGACGTCGGCGCGGTCCGCGCCTACGCCGAGACCATCGAGGCGTTGACGCTGCTCGAGATCGACGGTGGCCGCCACGACGTGCTCAACGACGTCGAGCACCGACGCGTCGTCGCAGCCGTCGCAGACTTCGTCGACGCCCACTGTCGATGAGGTCGGGGGTGCGGGCGGTCCTCGCGCTGTGCACGGTGTGGGCGCTGTGCGCGGTGTGCGTGCTGGCCGCAGCGGGCTGCGCACCCGAGCCGACCGTCGAGCAACCGTCGGCGCGTCTGGACGGCACCTTCACCGCCCAGTTCGGTGTCCGTACCACGCTGACCGGGGCCACGGTCCCCGGCACCGGCGCCACCGCGACGTGGGTGGCACACACGTCGTGCCCCGACACGGGGTGCGTCGCCACGGTCAGCGAGGTCGCGAACCCCGATGCACCGGGCGATCCGCGGCCGCCGTCGATGGTGTTCGACTACGTCGGCGGCAGGTGGACGTCGGTGACCGAGGTGCCGTCGACGTGCGAAACCTCGAAGGGCCAGTCGATCTCGGTGTCGGGTTGGCAGACCTACGTCCTGCGACCCGAGGACGACGGGGGGCTCACCGGCAGCTACACCAACCGCTCGTCGATCGGCGGTGCGTGCCGCAGCTCCACGCAGACCGTGACGCTGACACGCACGGGTGACGCCGACACGAGCATCGAGGTCGCCGATCCCCGGCTGGTCGATCCGCGCGTCGCGTCGGCGGGGGCCGCGCTGTGGGGCGAATATCGAGAGGTGCAGACCAATCCGCAGACCGGCCAGGTGTATCCACCGGAGACCTATGCCGGGAACACCCAATGTCTCCGGACGGGTGAACGCTGTCTGAGCTACTTCGTCGCCACCGATTCTCCTGCCCTGCTGGTGATGACGTTCGCCGAGGGGCAGTGGACCTCGCGTAGCGCACCGACCGATTCACCGTGCCCGGACGGTACGCCCGGACGCGCCGTGCTGACGGGCGAGTATCCGCTCCCGCAGTCGCTGACGAACCCCATCTCCACGCTTACCGGTAGCCAGCGCACCGAGCAGTCCGGAGCCTGCCGCGGGGCGCTCACCATCGACGCCGAACTGGACCGGCTCGGTGACGGGCCAGGGCCATTGCCGTGAGACGCTGCTGCGCCTGGCTTTTCGCGCTGCTGGTACTGGCGGCCTGCGCGAGCCCGACCGAGGGCGCGTCACCGTCGGGCCCGGTGTTCGATGGGACCTACAGCGTGCGGTACGCCGACGACGCCGCCACCACCGACACGTGGATGGTGCGCTCGAGCTGTGACGACGGCCGTTGTGTGGCAACGCTGTCGATCGTCGATCCCAATCGCACCGACGGCGTTCCGTTCCAAACCAGGGTCTTCGACCACGTCGACGGCCGGTGGGTGGCGGTGGGCGTCGACCCGGGGACGTGCACGCCTCACGCCACCGGCCAGTCGCTCGATACCGAGGTGTGGACGGTGATCGCGCTGGCTCCCGGCGACGGTGGCACGTTGGACGGGACGTACGACGAGGCGTCGGCCGTCGGCGCGTGCACCGGCCAGCGGCGTCTGGTGCTGACCCGCGTGGCCGAGGTGAACCCGAAGATCGCGCTCGCCGACCCCGCGGCGCTGCCACCGCGCACCGACTCCCCCGCGATGCGCCTGCACGGCACGTATGCGTACACCCAGACCCACGCCGCCAGCGGCACCACGTTCCCGACCGTCCGGTATCGCGGTGACACCCACTGCCTGCGAACCGGCGACCGCTGCCAGACAGTGCTGCGCAGCCCGGCCGACGACGTGCTGGCGCTCGACTTCGCCCACGACCACTGGACGGCCGCCACGCCCCCACTGCCCGCCGACTGCGCCGGAATGGCCACGGCGCGTTACGTCACCGAGAGCACCTACCCGCTGCCGACGCCGACCCCGGATCCGATCCCCGAGTTGACGGGCACCGCACACCAGGTGGTGACGGGCGGCTGCGATGCGTCGTTCGACCTCGCGGTGAAGCTGGTGCGCACGGGCGACTAGCGCCACCACGATGGGTCCTGTTCTCGATCAATTGTTTTCGCGTTGGCGTGGCGTTCGTCGGTGATGGCTTGGCGGCGGGCTGCCGCGCGGGTGGCGGGTCGACGGGGCATGGTCAGGCCCGCGGTGTGCTTGCCCGGTGCCGCGCTGGTGAGGGCGACTGGGGCGGTGGGGTGGCACAGTTCGGGGAAGAGCAGCGCGCTGCCGGGGGTGGTGCGGTAGGTCTGCCCGTCGGGCGCGGTCCACACGACGGTGCCGTCGGGGAACTGCTCGTCGCGCCAGCCCGGCCAGAACGTCTTGAGCAGGTGATGTTCGCGGCACAGACATTTCAGGTTCGACGCGCACGTCGGACCCACCGGCCAGGCGACGGTGTGATCGAGGTCGGTGACCGTGGCCGGTCGGGCACATCCGGGGAACCGGCACGTCAGATCCCGACACCGCACGAACTCCGCCAGCGCGCGTGAGGGCCGATACCGCGGCTGCGGGGGCGCCTGCCCGGGATGGATCAGCCGGCGGATCCGGGCGTGCCCGACCGCGTGGGCGATGACCGCCGCGGGTAGCACCGCGCCCCCGAGGATCACCCCGGGATCGGCGGCCGATGCCTCCCCCGGATCGGCGGCCAACGCCTGCGACAGTCCGGTCAGGGTGTAGGTGAACCACGGCTTGGGCAGCAGCGGGGCACGGGCGCCAGACAGGGCGCGGCGTTGAGCGGTGAGATCACCGACACGGGGTATCGATCCGGAAGGCCCTGCAGTCGTGCCGTTTCCATTCCTAGATCCCCCGGCCACGGTCTCGCGGACCGGTGGTTTCGACTCGCCAGGCTCGGCGTCACGTGCGGGTTGGCCGATGCGGCCGGGCTCGGGGGCAGGCACGGCAGTGTCCACACTCGCCGCGTTCTCGGCCTCGGCAGCAGGTGGCGGCTGCGTGTCGAGTGCGTCCTGGCGGGCGATCACGTGCACGATCACCCCACCCCCGGCCGGGCGGCTCGCCGCCGCACACCCCTCGGTCTCACACAGGCACGGCAACCGATCCCACCCGAACG
>NZ_JBYVYK010000032.1:0-71876 GCF_058148405.1 Mycobacterium sp. DHQP2018-32-09
GCAGGGGCTGCCGCGGGTGTGGCCGCGGCTGCCGGGGCGGCCCCGCTCGGCGCGGCTGCGACGTCGTCGGCCTCCGGCTCCGGGTCGGTGTCGGTGGCGAACAGCACCGCCGCGTCGCGCTCGGAGTTGAGCACCTCGACGGTGCTATGCGAGTACTCCGGCAGCTTGAGCGTGTTGGTCGCCAGGCCCGCGACGGTCGGCGCCGACTTCACGCCGATCTCGACGAAGCGCTCGATGCCCAGACCGCCTGCGGCCTCCTCGATGAAGAGCAGGTCCTGCGTCTCGATCCAGCGCACCGGACTGGCGAACTGCCATGCCAGCAACTCGATCACGACCTTGCGCATCAGCTCCGACGGACGCTCGTTGCGCCAGGTGTCGTAGTCGGCCAGGATCTCGTCGAGCGGCTCGGCCGGGACCAGGTCGCGGATCTCCTGGATGAAGTCACGGTCGAGCGTGAACGGCCGTGGCACCAGGTTGGGGATGTAGCGCCCCACGATCAGCTCCGGATCCTGGTCGCGCGGCATGACGCGCTCCAGCGAGCGGCGGAAGTCGGCGACGCCGACGCGCAGCACCTCGGAGTGGAACGGCACGTCGATGCCGGGCACCAGGATGAACGACCGCTTGCCGCCGCTGATCTCGCGGCGCCGCTCGATCTCCTCCTCGAGGGCCTCCAGACCGCGCACGGTGCCGGCGATGGCGTATTGCGAGCCGCGCAGGTTGAAGTTCACGATCTGCAGGAATTCGCCGGTGCGCTCGGAGATCTCGGCGACGAAGTCGGTGACGTCGTCGTCGTCGAGGTCGATCTGCGAGGGCCGGATGGCGGCCAGCCGGTAGTTGGACCGGCCGTTCTCGTCGCGCGGCACGATGTCGTGCATCTTGGAGCCGCGGTGGAACACGACCTCCAGGAGCGCCTCGAGCTGGTACACGCCCGACACGCACGCCAGTGCCGTGTACTCGCCGACGGAGTGGCCACACGCGATGGCGCCCTCGACGAACGCCCCCTGCTCGCGCATCTCGGCAACCTGAGCCGCCGCCACCGTCGCCATGGCGACCTGGGTGAACTGCGTCAGGTACAGCACGCCCTCGGGGTGGTGGTAGTGCACGCCCGACGCGATCAGGCTGGTCGGGTTGTCGCGCACGACGTGCAGCACGGAGAAGCCCAGCGTCTCCCGCGTGAACTTGTCGGCGGTGTCCCAGATCTTGCGGGCGGCCTTGCTGCGGGCGCGGACCTCCATGCCCATGCCCTTGTGCTGGATGCCCTGACCGGGGAACGCGTAGACGGTCTTGGGCGCGGCCAGCTGCGCGGTGGCAGCCATCACCAGTTCACCGTCGACCTTGGCGCTGACCTCGATGATCTCGGCGCCGCGGTCGATGCCGACGCGGTCGACGCGGAAGTCGATCTCGTCGCCGGGCAGCACCATGCCCAGGAAGCGTGACGTCCAGCCGACCAGGCGGGCGGGCGGGGTGGCCCGGCCGTCGGTGGCCGTGACGACGTGCTGCGCCGCGGCCGAGAGCCACATGCCGTGCACGATGGGCGTCTTGAGACCCGCCAGCAGCGCGGCGGCGCGGTCGGTGTGGATCGGGTTGTGGTCACCGGAGACCACCGCGAACGCACTCATGTCGGTGGGCGCGGTGACGGTGACGTCACGGCGCCGCCGGCGCGGAGTCTCGGTGGCGTTGTCGGTGATGGCACCGCCGGCGCGCGGCGGATCGGCCAGTTCGGCGCTGCCGCTGCGGCCGCGGATCGCGAACCGCTCGTGCAACTCGGCGACCACCTGACCCGTGGGGTCGGCGATGGTCACCGCGACCGGGATGACGCGGCCGTATTCGGTGTCGGTCGCCGCGGAAGCCGTTGCGGTGACCGTCAATTCGGCCTTGTCCTTGGGCAGCGGCGCCAGCAGGTGCGCGGCGTGGTCCAGGTGGACCAGGCTCAGCAGGCCCTCGACGACGGGGAAGCCCGCCTCCGTGGTGGCCGACCCGATGACGGAGAACACGGCGGGCCAGCAGCTGCCGACCAGCGCGTCGGGCACCAGCGTCAGGCCGGGCGCCAGCGGGGCGCCGAACGTCGCGGTGACGCCGGTGTGATCGGCGACCTCTTCCGGATCCCACGCCACGGTGACCGTGGTCGAGTCATTCTCCACACGCGGAAGCGCTTCCGGCCCTTCGACGTTCGCGGCGATCGCGAGCACCGACCGCATGGCCTCCGAGGCGTCCTCGGTGGTCACCACGGGCATGCCACCGTCGACGGTCGCCGTCGGCAGCGTGAACTTGATGGTGATCCAGATGTCCGACAGCGGCACGCTCAGCGTCACCGCCGCAGCGCCTTCCCCGGGTCGCTCCGCTCCTGCCTGCCGAGCCTCCCCGGTCAGCTCCAACCTCGCACCCGTCGACGGGTGGGTCGCGCTGCGGTTCTGGTTGACCTGCCATTCGCTGGGCGCGCCGATGCGGTGCACGGGGTTGATCGCGGTGCGCCCCGCCCACAGCACGTCGGGCGAGTCGAGCACGACCGCGAGGGGGCCGGTGACGTCGGCGCGCGCCTGCCGGCGCGAGACCACTGGTACGGGCTGGCCGCCCGCGGCCACGACGTCGTCGATGGCCGCCTTCTCGAAGCGGTCCAGCAGCTCACCGACGGGCTCGTCGACGCGGGTGATGCCCGCGACGGCCTGGGTGCCCGGGATGATGCACACCTGGTCGGCGGTGTAGCGGGCGTCGTGGGCCTGCCACAGGGAGTCGCTGCGCCACCAGCGACGCACGTCCTTGTCGATGACGGGGACGAAGTTGACGGGCTTGCCGAGCGTCTTGCACAGCGTGATGAAGAACGGGACGTCGGCGGGGTGCAGCTTGACGGTCGCGGCGTCGGGATAGCGCTCGAGCAGGGCGCCGATGGCCCGCTGCGGGTCCTCCAGCAGCGCCTCGCCCTCGGCGTCGGCGCCGAACAGCGTGGGGATGGGACCCGAGTCGGCGGGGTGCAGGCGCGCCTCGGTGCGCTTGAGCATCTCCTCGAACCGGTCACGCCAGCTGACGTCGAGCCAGGGCGAGCCCGTCTTCTTGGTGTCGGCGGTGCTGGAGCCGTCGCCGATGGCCAGTTCCACGTAGCGGTTCAGCCATTCCAGGAACGTCATCTCGGCGACGTCGCCGAAGTACGGCTTGGCGGTGACGGCCATGGCGGCGATGATCTCGTCGCGGCGCGCGGCGACGGCGTCCCCGTCGCCGGCGACCTCGTCGAGCAGGCGGCCGCAGCGCGATGCCGCGTTGTCGATCTCGTGGATGTCGGCACCGAGCTGGCTGCGCCCGGAGGCCATGCCACCCTGGGCCCGTCCTGCGCCCACCCAGGTGTCGGTGCCGGTGGTCTCGACCAGCATCTGCTTGACCGCGGGCGAGGTGGTGGCCTCGAGCGTCGCCATGGCGGCGGTACCCACCAGGATGCCGTCGACCGGCATGAGCGGGAAGCCGTACTCCGTGGCCCAGCGCCCCGACAGGTACTCGGCGGCCCGCTCGGGCGTGCCGATGCCACCGCCGACGCAGATGGTCAGGTTGGGCGTGCGGCGCAGGTCGCCGTAGGTGCTGACGAGGAGGTCGTCGAGGTCTTCCCAGGAGTGGTGACCGCCGGCGCGGCCGCCCTCGATGTGCACGATGATCTCGCGGTCGGGCACCTCGGCGGCGATCTTGATGACCGACTTGATCTGATCGACCGTGCCGGGCTTGAAGCACACGTGTGTGATGCCGATGCCGTTGAGTTCCTCGATGAGGGCGACGGCCTCCTCGAGTTCGGGGATGCCCGCGGTGACGACGACGCCGTCGATGGGGGCACCGGACTGGCGGGCGCGCTGCACCAGGCGCTTGCCGCCCAGCTGCAGCTTCCACAGGTAGGGATCGAGGAACAGCGAGTTGAACTGGATGGCGCGGCCGGGTTCGAGCAGCTGGGTCAGCTCCTCGATGCGGGCGTCGAAGATCGGCTCGGTGACCTGGCCGCCACCGGCGAGCTCGGCCCAGTGACCGGCGTTGGCGGCCGCAGCGACGATCTTGGCGTCGACGGTGGTGGGCGTCATGCCGGCCAGCAGGATCGGCGAGCGCCCGGTGAGGCGGGTGAACTTGGTGGACAGCTTCACCGAACCGTCGGGCAGGGTGACGGTGGACGGGGCGTAGCTCGACCACGCGGGCGGCACCTCGGGGGCGGCGCCGACGGTGAACAGGTTGCGCTGGCCCGCGCGGGTGGCGGCGGGCACGATGCCGACGCCGAGGCCGCGGATCACGGGCGCCGTGAGACGCGTGAGGGTGTCGCTGGGGCCCAGGTCGATGATCCACTTGGCGCCGGCGTCGTGCAGGCGCTCGACCTCGGCCACCCAGTCGATGGGCTTGACGAAGATCGACTCGGTGAAGTGGTGGGCCAGCTCGGGGTCGATGCCGGTGCGGGCGGCCCAGCGGTCGACGACCTCGACGCCGTCGGCCAGGCGCGGGGTGTGGAAGCCGACCTCGACCTGGATGCCGTTGAAGACCGGCGCGAAGACGGCGCCACCGCGGGTCTTGTTCTTGCGCTCGGCCTCTTCCTTCTCGGTGATCTTGCTGCAGTACAGCTCGAAGCGGGCCAGCTGCTCGGGCGTGCCGGTGATGACCACCGAACGCCGTCCGTTGCGGATGGACAGCACGGGCGGGAGCACCGTGCGGACGTCCTTCGAGAAGTCCTCGAGGAGTTCGGCGATGCGGTCGGGCTCGGCGTTGGTGACCGACACCATCGGCGACTTGTCGCCGCGGCCCACCATGCCGCGTCGTCGGGAGACCAGCGAGCCGGCCGCCCCGATCAGCTGCAGCAGGGCCAGCAGTTCGGCGTCGCGGGCGCCGGCCGCTTTGAGCGATTCGACCGCGACGATGCCCTGCGAGTGGCCGGCCATGGCCACCGGCGGCGTGCCCTGCAGATCGAGACCCTGGCGCGACACGGCGCGGATGGCGGCCATCTGTGCCAGCAGGATGCCCGGGCCGGAGATGGCGGCCGTGGTGAGTTGCTTGGCGGTGGGCAGCGGCTCCTCGGCGGCCAGCGCGCGCACCCACTGCATGGGTTCGAAGCCGACGGGGCGCACGACGACGAGTTCGCGGGCGACGGGCTCCAGCAGCAGTGCGGCCTCGCCGACGACCTCGCTGAGTTCGGACTCGATGCCCGCCGAGCTGATCAGCTCCTCGAGGTTCTCGAGCCAGTTGCCACCCTGTCCACCGAAGGCGACGGCGTAGGGCTCACCGGCGTTGAGGAGGTCGACCAAGGCGTGGGCGCCGTGGGTGGCGGCCGACCGCGTGTCGGCGTCGCGGCCTGCGGTGATCCGGTCGTGTTCGTTGATCGTCACGTCTTGCCATCTCCTCTTGCGCTGGTGCGCGTGTCGCTGATCTGCGGCATTCGTCTCGGCTGTGGGCCTCGCTGCTCCGCGAGGTGGGCGATTCGGCGTCGAATCTGGCTGACTCCGCCGGTCTGCGAACGTCGCGGATCGGCGTTGGGGACGCGCTCCGGGCTCGCGCGCGGCGAGTCTGGCGTACGGGTCAGCCCCAGTAAGAGTGTCATAAGAGACGGACTCAGTTTCGGGCCCTAAATGGTTACTGGCGAGTTCTACGCTCGGGTAACCGGGAATTGGGTAACGCGCCGTTCAGAACCGTCGCGAAACTTCCGGGACAAATGTCCTGTTGGCGGATGGTTACGGTCGAGTAGCCCTAACGACGCAGATCACGGCAGTTCCGTTATCGAATCGTTATGTTCAATTTTCGAGTCCGTCATGAACGCCAAAGCGTCGCGACGGACGCGACAGTGCTGCCGCCGGTGTCTACCCGCTCACCCCCTACGGCCACGAAAGTTTGCTGAGCGTACTTACTGATCGGTAAGTTTCGGCGCCCTGAACGGGTCCCGGGCCGCCGGAGGTGCGGCGCGTCCACACCGTCCCCACCGTCCAGACCGTGCACACCGTCCGTCCGCACCGTCCGCACCGTCCGCACCCGCACCACCCCGTCTTGCCGCCGTCGGTCCCCAGCGGGTGCGCGGGTCGGCGGCGGGACCCGGCCGAGGAGCCCCGGCTGAGGAGACCCGGCTGAGGAGACCCAGCTGAGGAGACACTGTGACGCGATCTGCGGAAACCCGCGCCCGATTACGAAGGCGTTGCGGAATCCGCGACTTCGCTGCACTCCGGCGGATGAATTCATAGGATCAGCCATGCCTTCCGGACGGGCCGCAGCGCCACGGAATCCCGCGACCGCGCCCGTCGCCCCACCGCAGATCGAGTTGCGCGGGGTGCGCAAGGTGTTCAAGGACCGCGGCGCCGGCTCGGCCGGGTCCGAGACCGTCGCGGTCCACGGCGCCGATCTGACCGTGTACGACGGCGAGCTGTTCGCGATCCTCGGCCCCTCCGGATCGGGCAAGACGACGGTGCTGCGGATGATCGCGGGGTTCGAGGAACCCACCGCGGGCACGATCCTGCTGGGCGGCCGGGACGTGACCGGCGTGGGTGCCCGGGATCGCGACGTCAACACCGTCTTCCAGGACTACGCCCTGTTCCCGCACATGACCGTCGCCCAGAACGTCGAGTACGGCCTGAAGGTGAAGGGCGTCGGACGGTCGGAGCGGCGTGCCCGCACGTCCGAGGCACTCGACATGGTGCGGCTCGCAGACTTCGGTCCGCGCAAGCCCGCGCAGCTCTCCGGAGGGCAGCGCCAGCGCGTCGCCCTGGCCCGCGCACTGGTCGGGCGCCCCAAGGTGCTGTTGCTCGACGAGCCGCTCGGCGCGCTCGACCTCAAACTGCGCGAGCAGATGCAGGTCGAACTGAAGGCGATCCAGCGCGAGGTCGGCATCACGTTCGTGATCGTCACGCACGACCAGGACGAGGCGTTGACGCTGTGCGACCGTCTCGCGGTGTTCAACGACGGCCGCATCGAGCAGGTCGGCGGCGCCCACGACGTCTACGAGCGGCCCGTCAACCGGTTCGTCGCCGACTTCGTCGGCACGTCGAACGTGTTCGACGGCGCCGCCGCGCACACGCTGCTGGGTCGCGACGGGGCCTACGCCATCCGACCCGAACGCATCTCGGTGCTGACGGCCGGTGAGGCGCCCGCGCCCGGCACCCGCACCGCCCAGGCGACCGTCGCGGAGGTCATCTACTCCGGTGCCACCACCCGCGTCGCCGCCGTCACCGCACCCGGCATGACGATCACCGCGACGGTCCTGAGCGCGGCGTCGGCACTGCCCACCGAACTCGCACACGGCATGCCCGTGACGCTCGCCTGGCGCGACGACGCCGTGCACGACCTGTCCATCGATCCCAAGGAGAGTTCATGAAGACCCGAGCCATCCGGACGTGCTTCGCGTTGACGGCCTGCGCGGCGGTCGTGGCCGCCTGTTCGGGGTCCTCCGACGGCGGGGGCGGCGGGGGCGGCGAGAAGCCGCCCGAGGTGCCGCAGGCACAGTCGGTGGGGCAGACCGAGGGTGAGCTGAACCTCATCGCGTGGGCCGGCTACGCCGAGAACGGGTCCAACGACGCCAACGTGAACTGGGTGACGCCGTTCGAACAGCAGACGGGCTGCAAGGTCAACGTCAAGATCGGCAATACGTCCGACGAGATGGTGCAGTTGATGAGAACCGGCCAGTACGACGGGGTCTCGGCGTCGGGTGACGCCACGCTGCGGCTGATCTACGGCGGCGACGTCGCGCCGGTCAACACGTCGCTGGTGCCGAACTACGAGACCATTGCACCGTTCCTGAAGGACCGGTCGTGGAATTCGGTCGGCGGCCAGATGTACGGCATCCCCCACGGGTGGGGCGCGAACCTGCTGATGTACAACACCCAGGTCGTCACCGACGCCCCGAACTCGTGGAGTGCGGTGTTCACCGACGCGGGCAAGTACAAGGGCAAGGTGACCGCCTACGACTCCCCGATCTACATCGCCGATGCCGCCCTCTTCCTGTCGAAGACCAAGCCGGAGTTGAAGATCGAGGATCCGTATTCGCTGAACTCCGAGCAGTTGGACGCCGCCGTCGACCTGCTCAAGGCGCAGCGCGAGAACATCGGTGAGTACTGGTCGGACTACACCAAGGAGGTGCAGGCCTTCGAGTCGGGGACGTCGGTCATCGGAACCTCGTGGCAGGTCATCGCGAACACCATCGGTTCGGACAACAAGGTGCAGGTGAACACCGTGCTGCCCAAGGAGGGTTCGACGGGATGGTCGGACACCTGGATGGTGGCGGCCAAGGCGGCTCACCCCAACTGCATGTACAAGTGGATGGACTGGATCACCTCCCCCAAGGTCAACGCCCAGGTCGCCGAGTACTTCGGCGAGGCGCCGGCGCAGACCAAGGCGTGTGAGTTCACCGCGCAGAAGGACTTCTGCGACATCTTCCATGCCACCGACTCGCAGTACGCGGATCAGATTCACTACTGGACGACGCCGCAGCAGCAATGCGTCGACGGCAAGGGCGACGACTGCACGACCTACGACGAGTGGGTCGACAAGTGGCAGCAGATCAAGGGGTGACGACGGCCGCACCCGCAGCCGCGTCACGCCCGGTGCGGCTGGGCCGCAGGGTGGCCTTGGCCGTCCTGTTGGCCCCGCCGCTCGCCTGGTTGGGTGTGGCCTATCTGGGTTCGATTGCCGTCCTTCTGGTCTCGGCGTTCTGGACACGCAGTTCGTTCACCGGCGCGGTGATCCACGAGGTGACCACCGCCAACGTGGTGCGCGCGTTCACCGACGCGTTGTTCCGCGCCGTCACGCTGCGCACCATCGGCGTGGCGCTGCTGGTGACCGTGCTGTGCGCCGTGCTGGCGGTGCCGTTGGCGCTGTTCATGGCCAAGGTGGCCAGACCGCGGATGCGGTTGGTGCTCGTGGTGGCGGTGACCACCCCGCTGTGGGCCAGCTATCTGGTCAAGGCCTACGCGTGGCGCATGCTGCTGTCCCCCGAGGGACCGCTGCACTGGGCCACCGGATACTCCCCCGGTTACGGGTTGGTCGCCACCGTCGTCACGCTGACCTACCTCTGGCTGCCCTACATGATCATCCCGGTGTTCGCCGCCTTCGACCGGTTGCCCGACGCGCTGTTGGACGCCAGTGCCGACCTCGGCGCCTCGGACTGGTCGACCATGCGGATGGTGATGGCCCCCATGGTGTTTCCCGGAATCGCGGCCGGTTCGATCTTCACGTTCTCACTGTCGCTCGGCGACTACATCGCCGTGACCATCGTCGGCGGCAAGAGCCAGCTGCTGGGCAACGTGATCTACGGCCAGCTGGTGACGGCGAACAACCAACCGCTGGCGGCCGCGCTGTCGATGATCCCGCTGTTGGCCATCGTCGTCTACCTGTTCGCCATGCGCAGGACCGGCGCCTTGGAGAACGTCTGATGCTCGGTCGCCCCGCCCGGCGTGCCCTGCGCGCCTGGACCCTGTTGGTGCTGGCGTTCCTGTACGCGCCGCTCATCCTCGTCGTGATCAACGCGTTCAACGCCTCCAAGACGTTCGCGTTCCCCCCGGACGGATTCACGCTGCAGTGGTGGCGGGCGGCGATGAACAGCGAGGGCATGTGGACGTCGCTGGGCAACTCCGTTCTCGTCGGGCTGGCCGCGACGGCGCTGGCCCTGGTGCTGGGCACCATGGCCGCGTTCGCCGTGCAGCGCTTCGAGTTCTTCGGGCGCAACACCGTCAGCTTCCTCGTCGTCCTGCCGATCACGCTGCCCGGCATCGTGACCGGCATCGCGCTCAATGCCACGTTCACCTCGGCGCTGGGTCTCACGCTCGGCCTCGCCACGGTCATCGTCGGGCACGCGACGTTCTGCATCGTCATCGTGTTCAACAACACCCAGGCCCGGCTGCGGCGACTCGGGACGAACCTGGAGGACGCATCCGCCGATCTGGGGGCGTCGACGTGGCAGACGTTTCGCTACGTCACCTTCCCGATGATGCGGGGCTCGCTCGTCGCCGGCGCGATCTTGGCCTTCGCGCTGAGCTTCGACGAGGTGGTGGTGACGACGTTCACGGCCGGGGCCTCCGTGCAGACCCTGCCGATCTGGATCTTCGGAAACCTGTTCCGGCCCAACCAGGCTCCGGTGATCAACGTGGTGGCCGCCGCGTTGACGCTGGTGGCGGTGGTACCGGTGTGGTTGGCACAGCGCTTCGGCGGGGATCCCGCGGGCACCAGGGTCTAGGGTGCCGGGGCCTGGGCGTGCGCGGACTTGCTGCGGTCGGCCACCACGTCGGCGACCTCGAGCACGGCCCGCACGGCGGCCACCGGATCACGGGCCGCGGCCACGACGTCGGCGAGCGCCCGGTTGCTGAACACCACCGCGCCGTCGACGACGTCGGCCAACCCCAGTTGCCGGAGCCGCCGCACCTCCGCGCCTGCGGGATCCAGGCCGCTGGGCTCGGGTGCGCCCCGGGGGGCGACGGCGAACACCCCATCGGCCAGCCCCAGCACGACGCTCAGATCGTGGCCACCGCGTACACCGGCGATGAACTCCGCGATGTGGGCGGTGCTGAACCCGCGGCCGAGCAGCCGCGTGATGGCGTGCAGCTGTCCCAGGTGGTGGTCGCCGTAGAACGCCGAACGTCCTTCGCGGCGCGGCGGGTCGAGCAGACCGCGTTCGCGATAGGCGCGGATGTTGCGCGCGCTGACGCCGGAGAGGGCGGCCAGGTCGTCCAGCCGGTAGTCCGTCATCCCGTCACCTCCGCGTCCGGCTCGATTTCCCGACGTGCCCGTCGGCAACCATTGCTGCACACAGTGTAGACGCCGACTACTGCCCCGCGACCAGTCGCGCATCGTCGTCGCTCGACGTCGGATCGAGATTTCAGCGAACTCGCCGCGAGTGACGTCGTCGCGGTGATTCGCGCACCGGGGCCGCGGTGCGCGACGATCCATCCGTGCGTCCGTGGATCATCTGGGTGACGGGCCTGCTCGCCTACGTCATCGCCGTGCTCGATCGCACGACGCTGGGGGTGTCCGGCCTGGCTGCCGCCGACCGGTTCGCGGCGGGCCCGGCCCTGCTCTCGACCTTCGTCGTGCTGCAGGTGGTCGTGTACGCGTGCGCCCAGGTCCCCGCCGGCGTCCTGCTGGATCGGTATGGCTCGCGGGTGTTGATCGTCGCAGGCGGCACGTTGATGGCCACGGGGCAGTTGACCATGGCACTGACGTCGTCGCTGCCGTTGGCCATCGGCGCCCGCGCCATCGTGGGACTGGGCGACGCCGCGACGTTCATCTCCGTCCTGCGGTTGGTGCCGCACTGGTTCCCGCCGGCCCGCGTGCCGCTGCTGACCCAGCTGACGGGCATCTGCGGTCAGCTCGGACAGGTGCTCTCGGCATTGCCCTTCCTCGCCGTGCTGAGCGGCGCCGGCTGGGCGACGGCGTACGTGTCGGTGGCCTCGTTCGGCGTGCTGGCGACGGTGCTGGTGCTCGCGCTGGTGCGCGACACTCCCCACGGCCGGGTGGTCACGGCCGAGACCATGACCGTGCGCGCCACCCTGGCGAGCGTCAAGACGGTGTGGCTGCGGCCGGGCACCCGGCTCGGCTTCTTCACCCACATGGGCACGCAGTTCTCGGTGACGGTGTTCGCGTTGATGTGGGGTGTGCCCTACGTGACCGTGGCGCAGAGGCAGTCCGCTGCCGTCGCGGGCGGGCTCCTGACGGTCTCGGTGGCGACCGCGATCGCGGCCGGGATCTCGCTGGGGTTGCTCACCGCGCGGTTCCCGCACCGGCGGTCGTGGTTCGTGTTGGCGATCATCGCGGGTAGTGCCATCGCGTGGACCGTGGTGTTGGCACTTCCCGACCGCGCGCCACTGTGGCTGCTGACGGTGCTCGTCGTGGTGATCTCGGTGGGTGGTCCCGGCTCGATGGTCGGGTTCGACTTCGCCCGTACGTTCAATCCGAGTGCCATCCTCGGCACGGCGCAGGGCATGGTGAACATGGGCGGGTTCCTCGCGGCACTGCTGGTCATGCAGGCCATGGGCGCGATTCTCGACGCCATGGGCGGCTACTCGTTCGACTCGTTCCGGACTGCCTGGGCCGCGCAGTACGTCGTGTGGACCGTCGCCGTGATCGGCATCCTGATCACGCGCCGCAAGGCGCGGCGGCTGCTGCGCACGCAGCAGGGATTGTCCCCTGGCGACGGTGACGACCGTTCGCTGCTGGAGTCGTTCGAACCGCGCTGACGCTACCGGTCGCCCGCGCGGTACTCGGCGACGACCGGTGCGAGTTCGGCAGGGGTGGCGCCGTGCATGATGACGGCGTCGGCGCCGTGGTCGAACTCCTCACGCACCCGGGCGGCGCACCGGGCGGGCGATCCGGTGGCGGCGGGTTCCAGCCACTCGTCGGGGATCAGCGTGGCGACGTGTTCGATCTGCTCGGCGGTGGCCACGTGGTCGATGCCGCCCCCGATCGACCGCACCACCGCGTCCTCGCGGAACCGCGTCAGGACGGCCGGGTCCCAGCCGTTCGTCCGCACCAGCAGGTCGCCGTAGCCCTGCAGATAGGTGGCGAGCCGGGCCACGGTCTTCTTCAGCCGCACCTCTTCGGGCAGGTGGTCGCCCACCGTGGCCAGGCACGACCACACCCGGACCGCGGCCGGGTCCCGGCCCGCCCGCTCGGCCGCGTCCTTCACGGTGCGCACCGCGCGCTGCAGTGTCTCCGGGGTGAAGTAGGTGTGCAGGATCACGTCGTCGAACGCACGGCCGCCGAGGGCGAGCGTCTGGGGCCCGAACGCCACGAGGGCCAACCGGATCTCTTCGCGAAAGCCGGCGTCGAGGAACAACACCGGGTACTTGCCCAGCGGGCCGTCGTGGTCGAGCACCACCTCACCGCGCCAGAGCCTCCGCATGACGTGAACGAAGTCCTCCATGGCGGCGGTGGTCACCGGTGGTACGCCGAAAGCCTGGTAGATCGTGGCGATGCCGCGGCCGATGCCGAGGGTGAAGCGGCCACCGGACAGCCGGTGCATCGTGGTCGCCCACGATCCGATGATCAGAGGATGCCGGGTGTTGTGATTGGTTGCGGCCGTGGCGATCTGCATGCGGTCGGTGACGGCGCACGCGGCGCCGACGAGCGAGGCCGCCTCCTTGACGTTCCACCGCTCGGAGATGAATGCGGTGCCGAAGCCCATGTCCTCTCCGTGGCGCGCTTCGTCGACCAGGGCGGCCGGGCCGTCACCGCCCGCACCGGCCAGCAGGTAGTAACCGAGTTCGTCGAGCATCCGGGTCATTGCCACACTCCTTGCCGCGCGGGGCGCATCGGTGTCGGATCAACATACCGCCGGGCAGTAGCGTTCGGATGCAACCGCTTTGGCGTCAGGGGGTCGACGCATCACGCCGCGACGGCGCGTCGACCGATCGCCTCGAACCCCACGACGCTGACCGCGGGGGCCGCGGTCGCGACGAGCAGGCACGCCGCCATGGGCACGCCTGCCATGGCACACCCGACCGCGACGGCGAGGACGGCCGCCGTCAGCAGCGCCAACAGCAGGTGCACCACGCTGCGGGTACGGGTCATGAACCCGTACATCACGAAGACCAGGGCGACGTAGACGGCCACCGGCACCACCACCGAGAACACCGTGCCCACCGCCCCGATCTCCGAATGCCCCTCGACGTAGTAGGCCGCGGCATGCAGCCCGGCGCCGGTCGCGACGATCGCCCCATAGACCGGGATGTGAAGGTAGCCAAAGGTGAACGAACGCTCGCGATGACCATGCAACAGGTCTGCGGCAGGCACCGAGAAGTAGATCCACCACATCCCGAACGTCAGACCCGTACCCGCCGCGACCAGCATCACCGCGTCGGCCGACCACCCCTGCTCGGAGACCACCGCGGTGAGCGACGCCACCGTGCCGACCACACCCTCGCCGAGGGCGATGATCGCCAACAGCCCGTACCGCTCGGCGATGTGATGGGGATGCCACGGGGTACCGCCGCGGCGGGTCTCGGCGAACCACGGCACGGTCAACTCCGCCAGCCCCAGCACCACGAACACGACGAGGCCCGCGACCACCGACAGATGCAGGACGATGGTGGCGATCCACCCGACCTGCACCACCATGATGGCCGTCGCGTAACTCAGGGCGGCCGGCCTGCCCTCCGGGTGCTGCCTCGCCACGCGCAACCACTGCGCCACCAACGCAATCCGCATCACCACGTAACCGGCGACCAGCAGATTGTTGTCGAGGTGTGCGCCATGCTCGATCGACGCGTAGAACGGCGGGATCCCGAGCGCCAGGATCAGCACTCCCACCATCTGCAGCATGGTCAGCAGCCGATACACCCAGTCGTCGGTGTCGTACGCCGAGGCGAACCAGGTGAAGTTGATCCACGCCAGACACACCGCGAACGTCGCGAACAGGAAGGCCACGATCCCCACGCCGACGTGGCCCGCGGCCAGCATGTGCGCCAGCTCGGACGCGGCGATGCCGAACGCGATGACGAACGTCAGGTCGAACAGCAGCTCGAGCGGTGTGGCCACGCGATGCCGCTCGTGCGGATCGCGGCCGCGCATCGGGCGCAGTCGGTGGGCCCGCACGTTCGCGACGTCGGCCCCACGGCCGGGCTCCTCTGCCTGGTTCACCGTTTGGCTCACTCCGGCGCCTCCCTTCGCTGGTCCGCGCCTCGGGCGTTGCCCCAGCCGCCCGATTCACCGTGCGCAGCCGCACGCTAGCGTAAGCCGGTGCCCAGTACCTCGCCCAGGTCACCGCGCCCGCGTGCGGTGGGCGTCGTGTTGGCCGCCGGCATGGGCACCCGGGTGGGAGCCGACGGCAACAAGGCCTACTTGCCGCTGGCCGGCGCCAGCATGGTGTCGTGGTCGGTCACCGCCGTCGCGGACACCCCCGAGATCGACCGCACGGTGCTGGTCTACCGCCGCGGCGAACGCGGCGTCGCCGAACGCATGCTCGCCGCCGAGGTCGCCGGGCACGACGTCGAACTCGTCGAGGGCGGCGACACCCGTCACGGATCGGAATTCAACGTGCTGCGCCACCTGCGCGCCGACATCGAGTCCGGCGCCGTCGACGTCGTGCTCGTTCACGACGCGGCGCGGCCGCTCGCCGGGCCCGACCTGATGTCGGCCGCGCTGCACACCGCCCGCACCTTCGGCGGCGCCATCCCCGGGGTACCCGCAGGCGACGTCGTGCGCGACGACGGGGGCGGCCACCCGGCGGCGGTGTCCGGTCCCCTGGTCCGCGTGCAGACCCCGCAGGCGTTCCGCGCCGCTCCGCTGCTGGCGGCCTACCTCGCCGCCGACGCGGCGGGTTTCGACGGCACCGACACCTCGGCCTGTATCAGACGATTCACCGACGTCGCCGTCCACGTGTTCGCGGGGTCGGCGGGCAACTTCAAGGTGACCTACCCCCACGACGTCGAGATCGCCGCGCACGTGCTCGCCGCCCGGCTCACCGGCGGGTCGCGATGATCGCCTCCAGCAGGGGCACGTCCGCGGGCAACTCGGCCGTCACCGCGTCGGCGTCGCCCGCCACCATCGCCACGCGAACGCCCGCCGCCAGCACCGCCGCGAACTCGTCGCACGATTCGTCGGCTCCGGCCAGCGCCGCCCGCAGCGTCGTCGCCGCGTAGCCCCGCGGGTACTGCACGATCCGCAGCGTCTCCCGGTCCACCGTGTCGCGCACCGCACCCCCGGCGTCGGTCGACTTCACCGTGTCGGTCATCGGCAGCGCCGGTACCGCCACCTCGGCCCCCGCCACCAATCCCGCCAGCACTCGGGCCGCGGTCTCGGCAGAAGCCAGTGGGGCCCGGTGATCACCCACCAGCACCGGCGAAAACCCCTCGACGCCAAGGTGATCCAACGCAAGGGCGAGGCATTGCGCCCGAGTGGCCGGCGGCGGGCACTCCAGCACCGCGACGCCGGGCACGGCCGTACGCACGGCGGCGACGCCACGACCGGCCACCACGACGGTCCGCTCGACGCCGACGCACTCCTGCAGCGCGGACACGACGCGCGCCACCGCCGGCACCCCGGCGACCGGGCTCAGCGCCGCGTCCGCGGTGACGCCGGCGAGGGGTATGACCGCCACGGCCCGCGGCGTCTCGGGCGTCACCGGAACCGTCGCAGGTAGGCATCCCAGTCCCAGCCGGCCAAGAACCGCTGCGCCGCGGCGTACCCGTTGCCGTAGAGCGCCTCGACCTCGGCGTCGGTGATGTCGAAGTCGAGGAAGCCCACCGCCGTGGAGTCGACGCGGATGGCCCGGGCGCTCACCCACGGCTGGTTGAGATAGGCCTGATCGCGTCCCACCAAGACGGTGGTGATCACGTCTTCCAGCAGGTGCGGCGCCCCGATCACCCGCGACACCGGCGGCACCCGCAAGGCCGCGAGCGCCGGGATGACCGCGTCGTTGCCGTCGGGCAGATTCGGCAGCACCGTCACCCCGAAGGTCGGCCACCGGGGCGTCCGGCCGTCGGTGCGGTCCAGCGAGTCGATGGGAAAGTTCGACAGGATGCCACCATCCACCAATTGCGACGTCCGGCCGCCGGCCGAGGTGAGCATGACCGGACGGAAGACGAAGGGAATCGACATCGACGCCCGCACCGCGTCGGCCACGGGCTGCTCGTCCGGATCCAACCCGTACACGCGGCGATAGTCCCACGGCAGTCGCACCAGCTGACCGGTCGTCGTGTCGGCCACCGTGACCACCAACCGGTAACGCTGCTCCGGCGGCAGGTCGTCGTCGTCGAGCGCGAGATCGCCGAACGTGTGGACGCCCAGAGTCGCGAGCTGGCTGCGCACCCAGTCCCTGGCGTAGTCACCGCGGTAGATGCCCGACCCCCGGACCAGCGCCAACGCCGGACCCAGCAGCGGGACACGCTCGACGGGACCCGGATCGAGGAACTTCGAGTAGTCCAGGCCGAGTGCCAGATCCTTGACGTCGGCCCCGGTCATGTCGCCGGTGTGCGAGGCCGCCGCGACCACCGCACCGACGATCGAACCGGCCGAGGTCCCCGACACGCGGCGCGGCGCATACCCGGCGTCCATCAGCGCGACGACGGCACCGACCAATCCGACGCCCTTGACCCCACCGCCGGACAACACGAGATCGGCAGGCTGCACCGTCGCGATGCTACTCTGCGCTACCGCGGAGGCGAATGCCGCACGAGGAGCAGGAATTGGACGACAGTCGCAGGGTCGGTCAGGAGATCGGCCCCGAGGTCGGCCTCGACGTCGAGGACGGGCTGGCCATCATCACGATCGATCGGCCGCACGCCCGCAACGCGATCTCGCTGGCCACGATGGACCTCCTGGACCAGGCGCTCGATGGCGCCGCGGGCTGCCGCGCGCTGGCCATCACCGGGGCGGGTGACAAGGCCTTCGTCGCGGGCGGCGACCTGAAGGAACTCGCGGCCCTGCGCACCGAGGCCGAGGCCGCCGACATGGCGTGGCGCATGCGCACCGTGTGCGACCGCATCGCGAACTTCCCCGGCCCGGTGTTGGCCGCACTCAACGGTCACGCGCTGGGCGGAGGCGCCGAACTGGCGGTGGCGGCCGACATCCGGGTCGCCGCCGACGACGTCAAGATCGGCTTCAATCAGGTGACGCTGGAGATCATGCCCGCCTGGGGCGGCGCCGAACGCCTCGCGGCACTGGTGGGCCGAAGCACGGCGCTGCTGCTCGCCGGCACCGGCATCATCCTGGACGCCGCCGAGGCAGAACGCGCCGGCCTGGTGCAGAAGGTGGTGCCGCGCGCGTCCTTCGACGCCGAATGGCGTTCCCTGGCCACCCGATTGGCTCATCGGGCCGCCGGCGAGGTCAAGCGCGTGGTTGCGGGCGCCACCCCCGAGGAGGCCGTGGCCGCGTTCGCCAAGCTCTGGGTGTCCGACGAACACTGGGAGGCAGCCGGCCGGGTCTTGAACCGGCCGCGGTGATCGTGCGGGTTCAGCGCTTTCGCAGCACGGCAGCCAGCACGCCGAAAAGCACGCAGATGCCCACGGCCGCAGCGAAGATCCCGACCACCAGGTGCCGGCCGTACCCGGTGCGGACGTAAGCCCACCCCTGCAGCCCGCCCGCGAGCAGGGCCAGCAGCCCGAACGCCGTGGCGGCCAGCACCAGCGCGCGGCCTCTGGGCGACGCCGTCACGGCAGCAGTTCCACGATGGTCGCGTTCGCCGTTCCGCCGCCCTCACACATGGTCTGCAGGCCGAAGCGAATCCCGTTGTCGCGCATGTGATGAATCATCCGCGTCAACAGCACCGCCCCGGATGCGCCCAGCGGGTGCCCCAGCGCGATCGCGCCGCCGAGCGGGTTGAGCAATGCCTCGTCGACGCCGGTCTCGGCTTGCCACGCCAGGGGAACCGGCGCAAACGCCTCGTTGACCTCGAACACGCCGATCTCCGACAGCGACAGCCCTGCCCGGTGCAACACCTTCTCGGTGGCCGGGATCGGTGCGGTGAGCATGAGCGTGGGATCGGCACCGCACACCGCGCCCGCCCGGTACCGCACCAGCGGGGTCAGCCCCAACTGCAGCGCATGCTCCGTCGTGGTCACCAGCAGCGCTGCGGCGCCGTCGGAGATCTGCGACGAGTTCCCCGCGTGGATGATGCCGCCGTCCTCGAAGGCAGGTGGCAGGCCGGCCAACCGCGCTGCGGTGGTCCCGCGCCGGATGCCCTCGTCGGCGACGACCGGCGTCGCTGCGGCGTCCCCGTCGCAGAACACCGGCACGATCTGTTCGGTGAACGCGCCGGCGTCCTGAGCCGCCGCCGCGCGCTCGTGCGAGCGCGCCGAGTATTCGTCGAGGCGGCCCCGCGACAGGCCCCACCGCTGCGCGATCCGCTCGGCGGAGACGCCCTGGTTGAACGCGAAGCCGTGGTAGCGGGCAAGCACTTTCGGACCATACGGTTGTCCCGTCGCGCGTGCGGCGCCCAACGGTACGCGACTCATCACCTCGACGCCGCCGGCGACCACGACGTCCTGCTGGCCCGCCATCACGGCGTGGACCGCGAAGTCCAGCGCCTGCTGGCTGGACCCGCAGGCCCGGTTGACCGTGGTGCCGGGCACGTGCTCCGGCCATCCCGCCGCCAGCACCGCGAACCGCGCGATGTTGCTCGACTGGTCACCGACCTGAGACACGCACCCCCACACGACGTCGTCGACGACTTCCGGATCGATGCCCGTGCGCATCGCGAGTTCGTCGAGCACCAGCGCCGAAAGATCCACCGCATGCTGACCGGCCAAGCCTCCGTTGCGCTTTCCGACCGGTGTTCGGACCGCGCCGGCGATCACGGTCTCGCGCATCAGCCCTCGCTCTCCCCCGCCACCGCGGGATGCCCGTCACGGTACGCCGGTCCGAGCACGCCGCGGGCGCGCATGGCAACGAGATCCGAATCGGAGAAGCCCACCTCGCGCAGCACCGCGTCGGTGTGCTGTCCCAGCCCGGGCACCGGGCCCATGGGCGGGGTGTACCCGCCGATCAACGGTGGCGGCAGCAGCGCATCGATGGGCCCGAGCGGCGTGTCGACGCGGCGCCACCGGTCGCGTGCCGACAACTGCGGGTGCACCACGACCTCGGTGGGTCGGTTGAACCGCGCGTTGCCGATGCCCGTTGCGTCGGCGATGCGATGGACGTCAGCCAGATCGTGCTTCCCGCACCATGATCCGATGACCGCGTGCAGCTCCTCGCGGTGCTCGCAACGACGCTGATTGGTGGCGAACCGCGAATCGTCGGCAAGGTCGGGGCGACCGATCACGGCGCGGGCCAAGCGCTGCCACTCCCGGTCGTTGGTCGTGCCCAGGACGACGATCTGCCCATCCCGGGTGGGGAACGCACCGTAGGGCGCCACTGCGGGCGATCCGACACCCAGCGGCTCCTGGTCGGTCCCCGAGTGCTGGGCATGCGTCAGGGCGTACCCCATGACGTCGGTCATCACGTCGAACAGGCTCAGGTGCACCGCCGGCCCCGCCACGCCTGCCGCACCGTTCGACCGGGCGAACAGCAGGGAGAGTACCGAGATCGCGCCGTACAGCCCGGTGCTGACGTCGGCCACGGCGGGACCGGGCTTCGCGGGTGAGCCGGGATGCCCGGTGACGGCGCACGATCCCGTCTCGGCCTGTATCAGCAGGTCGTAGGCACGGCGATGGGACAGCGGTCCCCCGGGACCGTAGCCGTCGATCTCGAGCGGGATGACGTGCGGGTGGCGGGCGGCCAGGTCACCGGCGGCGAGGCCAAGCCGCGCCGCCCCGCCCGGCGCGAGGTTGGACACGAAGACGTCGGCGCGGTCGAGCAACCGGTGCAGCACGTCGCGTCCTTCGGGTGACTTGACGTCGAGTGCCACCGACTCCTTGCCGCGGTTGCACCATACGAAGTGCGCGGCCAATCCGCCGGGACCGTGCACCACGTCGTCATAGTGCCGCGCGAAGTCGCCACCGTCCGGGTTCTCCACCTTGATCACCCGCGCGCCCAGATCGGCGAGAATGCGGGTGCACAGCGGTGCGGCGACGGCCTGCTCCATGGTGACGACCGTGACGCCGGTCAGCGGCGCCGGATTGGATTGCGTCATGGTGCCCACCTGACCACACCGACGTCACCGCATGGCGCCGGACCCGCCGGTGCGTCCGTCCACGAGGCGCTCCGGCGCTACGCAGGCCCGGCGGCCGACACCACGGCCGCGACGTCGACCTCCAGCCGCCGCCCGCCCGCCTCGTCCCACGCCACCCGGGCGGTGCCGTTGACGTGCACGCTCAGCCCCGATTCGACGTCGACGGCCAGCAGCGCCGCCTCGGCGTCGACGGCGAGATTGCCGAAGCTGTTGAACATGTCGTTACCGTCGAAGTCGGCAAACCACAGCTGGTCCGGCGACGTCACGTGCACGAACCCGGGCGGTCCGCCGCGGTGCGACGCATCACTGCCCCGCGTGGGGTGGGTGGTCCCGAGGAAGATCGTGTCGGCACCCGCGAACGACGCCGCCTCGCGTGGGCCGAGCGAGGACGACGTCCGCACGTCCACCGGCGCCGTCAGCGCCGCCACCCGCGGCCGACGGCGGTGAATGTACTTGGGGCAGTTGCCATACGCTTGATCGGCTCGGATCTC
The DNA here is from genome assembly GCF_058148405.1 of Mycobacterium sp. DHQP2018-32-09. NCBI lineage: Bacteria > Bacillati > Actinomycetota > Actinomycetes > Mycobacteriales > Mycobacteriaceae > Mycobacterium > Mycobacterium sp. DHQP2018-32-09. The sequence goes on from NZ_JBYVYK010000032.1 coordinate 21,013, forward strand.
CAGTCCAGCATCGTCGGACATGGTCAGGGCGCCGTTGACGCGCAACCGCCGTCGCGCCGCGAAGTCGATGGCGATGAGTCCGACGGCCTGCCCGGCGGGCAGGCCGTGCAACGGGTCACCGCAGCGCGGCTGGGCGTCGACGCGCAGCCGTACGTCATCGAGCGCGCGCAGGAATCCGGCCTCCGCCACCACCGGTGACGTCCACAGTCGGCCGGCGCGGTCACGTCCGGTGAGAACCGCGAAGGTCTGGGACGCAAGGAACCTCGCTGCGCCGCCCGACAGATCCGCAGGCAGCAGCATGGGTTCCAGCCGCTTGGCCGCGTGCTCCACCCCGGCGAGCCGCTGCACCGCGAGTTCTCCCTCGTGAAATCCCCACGTGGTCATGCCCGACCCTTCCGCCCGCTGCGCCCCGCCGCTACAACCCCCACCGCCACGGGCACATTCCCCTGGACGCCGACTGCTGGTGGCCCATCTGCTCGGGTGACTAGGGCGTGGCGCCGTCGGCCGGCTTGACCTTCGGCGCATCACGCCAGTGCGGGACGCCGTCGGATTCGTCGGCCACCGGGAACCCGCCGCCATGGGTCATGGCCCAGTGGGCGTGGTTGAGCTGGTGCATCGAGAAGCAGGCGTTCAGCGCATTGTGGAATCCCATGTTGTCCTGCGTCTGGTTGACCGACTCCTTGACGAGCAGCGCGGCCATGGTCGGTACGCGGGCGATGCGGCGCGCGAATTCCAGCGTCCGATCGGCCAGTTCGTCGGCCGGGAAGACCTTCGAGACCATGCCCAGCGCGTGCGCCTCCTGCACCGTCATGGAGTCACCGGTGAGCATGAGTTCCTTGGTCTTGCGGGGACCGAATTCCCATGGGTGGGCGAAGTACTCGACGCCACACATGCCCAGCCGGGTGCCGACGACGTCGGCGAAGTGGGTGTCGTCGGCGGCGACGATCAGGTCGCACGCCCACATCAGCATGAGCGCCGCGGCGTACACGTCACCATGCACCTGTGCGACGGTGATCTTCCGCAGGTCACGCCACCGCCTGGTGTTCTCGAAGAAGTAGTGCCACTCCTGCAGCATCAACTTCTCCGCACCCTTGCGGGTCGCTCCGTTCTCGCGGAACGTCGGATGCTGCTCGGGCCCCGGCTTGAACTCCGACATCATCACCGTCGACCCCAGGTCGTGACCCGACGAGAACATGGGCCCGTGTCCGCCGAGGATGACCACGCGGACGGCATCGTCGGCCTCGGCGCGCAGGAACGCGTCGTTCAGTTCGACCAGCAGGCCCCGCTGCTGGGCGTTGCGCTGCTCGGGACGGTTGAGCATGATCCGCGCGATCGTGCCCTCGTCGAGGGTTTCGTAGGTGACGAAGCGGTAGTCGGCCATGGCTGGCACTGTATTTTCTTTCGCCACCCGATTTCCGCGCCGCCCGATCTTCCCGCCGCCCGATCTTCCCGCCGCCCGGAATCCTCCCGTCCCGCGAACCGACCGGCAACGCCGAGCGGCGACGGCGACGCTGACCAGGGTGTCAGAATGTCGCCATGGAGGTGTTCGCGCGCAACAACGTCACCGTGCTGGGCGACGAGGGGCCCACCCTCGTGCTCTCGCACGGTTTCGGCTGCGACCAGAACATGTGGCGCCCCCTCGTCGAACGCCTCCGCACCCGGTACCGCCTGGTGCTCTTCGACCACGTCGGCTGCGGCGGGGCGGACCCCTTGGCGTGGGATGCCGCCAAGTACTCCTCGCTGCAGGGATTCGCCGACGACGTCGTGGACCTGATGGACGCACTCGAGGCCGACGTCCTCGACGCCCCCGGCGTGACGTTCGTCGGCCACTCGGTGTCAGCCATGATCGGCGTGCTGGCCGCCAACGCCAAGCCGGCGTCGTTCGACGCGTTGGTGCTGGTCACGCCGTCGCCGCGGTACGTCGACGACGGCGACTACCGCGGCGGCTTCTCCGCAGCCGACATCGACGAACTCCTCGAATCGCTGCACAGCAACTACCTCGGCTGGTCTCAGACGATGGCCCCCGCCGTCGCCGGCATCGACCGGCCCGACCTGCAGCGGGACTGGGTGGCCACCTTCTGTCGCAACGACCCGGCGCACTCCGAGGTGTTCGCCCGCGCCACGTTCCTGGCGGACAACCGGGCCGACCTGCCCCGCGTCACGGTTCCCACGCTGATCATCGAGAGTGCACAGGACGCGATCGCACCCCGGGAGGTCGGCGCGTACGTGCACGCCCACGTGCCGGGCAGCCGTCTGGTCACCCTCGACTCCGTCGGCCACAGTCCCCACACGAGCCATCCCGACGCCACCGCCGCGGCGATCCTGGACTTCCTCGACACCCGATGACTCCCGACGACGCTCCCGCGACGGCCCCGATGGACACCGAGGACTTCTGGGAGCATGCGCCGTGTGGACACGTGGTGGCATCGCCGGAGGGCCGGATCGTGCGCGCCAACGCGACCCTCGCCGCGTGGCTGGGTCATCCCCGCGAGGCCCTGCGGGGCCGGTTGCTCACCGATCTGATGACCGTCGGCAGCACCATCCACTACGAGACCCACTTCGGACCGCTGCTGCGGCTCAGCGGCGAACTCAGCGGCGTCACCCTGGACTTCGTCACCGCCGATGGCCGCAGGCTGCCGATCTTCGTGACCGCCAACGTCAAGCGGGCACCCGACGGCACGGTCGAGTCGATGCGCGTCACCGCCCAGGACGCCAGCGACCGGCGCGCCTACGAACGGGAGTTGCTCCGCGAACGGCGGCGCGCCGAACGGGAACAGGCCCAGACCCGTGCGCTCGCCGACACCCTGCGCATGGCACTGCTGCCGCCGTCGTTGTCGCAACCCGAGGGTCTGCAGGCCGCCGAGCACTACCACCCGGCGTCGCCGCACGAGATCGGCGGCGACTTCTACGACCTGTTCCCGCTGTCGCGCAGCACCTGGGGATTCTTCCTCGGCGACGTCGCGGGCAAGGGCGTGGACGCCGCCGTGCTGACCGCACTGACGCGCTATGCGCTGCGGACCGCGGCGACGCTCGACGACGATCCCGTGGAGGTCCTCCACGCGCTCGACGCCGTGCTCGACAACGCCCCGGGGCGCAACAGCACGCGCTTCTGCACCGTGCTGTACGGACGAATCGCAGCCAGGGACAACGCCTTTCAGGTCGAGATGAGCAGCGGCGGACATCCACCGCCCCTGGTGCTGCGTGCCGACGGCAGCGCCGTCTACGCCGACACCATCGGCGGTCAGGCCGTGGGCATGATCCGCAACCCGCGCTTCGTCTCCACCCGGTTCACCCTGCACCCCGGGGACACCCTGCTGCTCTATTCCGACGGCCTGACCGAGGCCCGCACCGGCCCGCGCGAACGTTTCGACGACACCGGGGCGCTGCTCGACTTCGCCCGGGCCCACTCCCCCTCCACGGCCGAGGAGATCGTCGGCGCCATCCGCGATCTCATCACCCGCCTGGGATCCGGCGTCCAGGACGACGCGGCCGTGCTCGCGCTGAGCGTCCCGCGGGATTGACCGGCCGACGCCGGGCCGGCACCCGCAGCGACGGTTCGCCGCGCCCCGCGAGCCACCACGCCGGCGCCGACGCCGATGGTTACCCTCGAAGAGCCATGACCCGACGATGCGCCCTGTCGCTCCTCCTGCTGCTGACCCTTGTGACCGGCTCGGTGGCCTGCTCCTCCGACGACACCGCGGAACGCGCGGTCGGCGGCTTCGCCGACGCGCTGAGCCACCGGGACGTCGCCGCGGCCGCCGCCATGACCACCGATCCCGACGCCGCCACCGCGGCACTGGTCTCGATGTTCAACGGCATGGGCAAGGACGCCACGCTGGGCGTCACCGCGTCGGACCCGGACGACGATGGCAAGACGACGCTGACCTACCGCTGGGACCTCGGCCCCGACAAGACCCTGCGCTACGACTCCCGCGTGACCACGACGCAACGCGACGGGCGGTGGTGCGTGCAATGGGCGCTCACCGACCTGCACCCCAAGCTGACGCCGGGCGCCACCTTCCAGTTCAGCGATGACAAGAACTATCTGACGCCGGTCACCGACCGCGACGGGCAACCGCTGATGACGTGGCAGACCGTCGGCGTCGTGACGCTCGCGCGCGACCACGCGGACTCGGCCGCCGCGCTGGCACCGCTCGTGGCGCGGTTCGCCCCGACCATCACCGCCGCTTCCATCGCCCAACAGTTCACGCAGACCGACGACGACGCGGTGACGGTCATCCGGCTGCGTCAGGACGACCTCGCGACCGTCGCCGACGGTCTCGCCGGGATTCCCGGCGTGACCGTGACGCAGCAGGGCGACCTGCTGACCGCCAACCGGGATCTCATCTCGCCAGCCACTGCGGGCCTGCAGGCCGAGTGGCAGAAACGCATCGACGCCGCCGCGGGATGGTCGGTCGACCTGGTCGACGGGTCCGGCAAGCCCACGGCCGAGCTGGCCTCGATCCCACCCCGCGACACCCCGCCCATCCGCACCACGCTCGACAACCGCCTGCAGGCCCTGGCGCAACGGGCGGTCACCGCCGAAGCCCGGCCGGCCGTCGTCGTCGCGATCTCGCCGAGCACCGGTGGCATCCTGGCCGCGGCACAGAACGCGGCCGCGAACGCCCAGGGCCCCATCGCGTTCTCGGGCATCTTCCCGCCGGGCTCGGTGTTCAAGACCATCACCACCGCCGCCGCGCTGAGCGCGGGCATCACCACGCCCGAGAGCCCCGTCGCCTGCCCCGGTCGCGTGACCGTGGAGAACCGCACCATCCCCAACGACGACGACTTCGACCTCGGCACCGTCCCGCTGTCGACGGCGTTCGCGCGCTCGTGCAACACCACCATGGCCGTGCTCGCCGACCGCCTGCCCGCCGACGCGCTGCCAGACATGGCCAAGACGTTCGGCATCGGCGTCGACTACGTCATCCCCGGGCTGACCACCGTCACCGGCAAGGTGCCCGACGCCGACACCGGAGCGCAGAAGGTCGAGAACGGCATCGGGCAGGGCACCGTCACCGTGAGCCCGTTCGGGCTCGCCGTCGCCGAGGCCAGCCTGGGGCACGGGGCCACCGTCACACCGACCCTCATCGTCGGCGAGAAGACCACCGCCGACACCACGTCGACGCCCATCGCCCCCGGGATCGCCGACAGCCTGCGCGCGATGATGGCCCAGACCGTCGCGGACGGTACCGCCACCGGACTGCGGGACGTCGCGGGCCTGGGCGGCAAGACCGGCACCGCCGAGTTCGGCGACAACACGCACTCCCACGGCTGGTTCGCCGGCATCGTCGGCGACATCGCGTTCGCCACGCTGGTCGTGGGCGGCGACTCGTCGGCCCCCGCCATCACGGTCACCGGCGACTTCCTGCGACCCGCGCTCGCCGGCTGACCGGCGTTTCAGCCGGAGCATCGACCGTTGGGCGGGGAAGCTAGGGCCATGCGCGTCGACGGCCGGGACGTCACCGTCACCGGTGACCTGCTGCAACCCCTGCAGCGGCGCACCAACGACATCCTCCGGCTGCTGTGCGCCTCCGCCTTCCTGGCGGTGATCGTCACCAGCTCGCTGGTCACCCGCCGCGACTGGGTGTCGCTGGAGAAGTCGATCTCCGACATCGTCGGCGTGCTCACCCCGACGCAGTCCAACCTGGTGTACCTGATCTACGGCATCGCGATCCTGGCGCTGCCGTTCGTGATCTTCATCGGGCTGGTGCTGGCGCGGCAGTACAAGCTGTTGGGCGCCTACGCCGCCGCGGGTCTGCTCGCCATCCTGGCGCTGTCCATCACCGCCAACGGGATCGCCGCGCCGCGCTGGCACTTCGACCTCGGCGAACGCCTCAACACCACGCTGTCGCAGTTCCTCGACGATCCGCGCTGGATCGCGATGCTGGCGGCCGTGCTCACCGTGTCCGGCCCCTGGGTGCGCGCCCGCTGGCGACGCTGGTGGTGGGCCCTGCTGCTGGCGTTCGTGCCCATCCACCTCGTCGTGAGCGCCGTGGTGCCGGCCCGCTCCCTGCTGGGACTGTCGGTCGGCTGGTTCGTGGGCGCCCTGGTGGTCCTCGTCGTCGGAACCCCCGCCCTCGAGGTCCCCCTCGCCGGTGCCGTCCGGGCGCTCGGTCGCCGCGGATGCACCGTCTGCGCCTTGCGCGTCGTGCGACCCGCGGGCCCGGGACCGCTGGTGCTGTCGGCCGACTGCGTCGACGGCACCGCACCCGCGGTCGTCGAGATGTACGGACCCAATCAACGCAGCGGCGGCGCCATGCGCCAACTCTGGCGGCACCTGACGTTGCGCAACGACGAGACCGCCCCGCTGCAGACGTCGATGCGCCGCGCCGTCGAGCACCGCGCGCTGATGGCCATCGCCATCGACGACCTCGGGCTGTCCAACACCACGACGCTGGCCGTCGCTGCCCTCGATCGCGGGTGGACGCTGTACGCCCACTCCGAGGCGCGCGGCACCCCGTTGACCGCCGAACACCCCGTGAGTTCTGCCTGGGATGCGCTCGCTCGACTGCACTCCCACCAGATCTCGCACGGCGACCTGCGGGCCAAGGAGATCACGGTGACCGAGGACGGCGCGCTGTTCGGCGGTTTCGGCGCCGCCGAGTACGGGGCGTCGGACACGCAGTTGCAATCCGACGTCGCGCAACTGCTCGTCACCACCACGGCACTGTCCGGCCCGACGGACGCGGTGTCGGCGGCGATCGCCGCCTTCGACGTCGACACGGTGCTCGTGGCGTCCCGCAGGCTCACCATCGCCGCCGTCCCGCCGCGGCTGCGGCGCTCGATCCCCGACGTCAAGCACGTGATGGCGAACGCGCGCGACGAGGTCAAGCGGCAGACCGGCGCCGACCGCATCACGGCCGAGACCATCACGCGGTTCACCCGCAACCAGCTCATCCAGATGGTGCTGCTGGTGGCGTTGGTCTACGTCGCCTACCCGTTCATCTCGACGGTGCCCGCGTTCTTCTCCGAGTTGGGCAGCGCCAACTGGTGGTGGGCGCTGCTGGGACTCGCCGTGTCGGCGCTCACCTACGTGGGAGCCGCGGCCGCCTTGTGGGCGTGCGCGTCGGAGAAGGTGAACTTCCGCAACCTCGTCATCATGCAGGTGGCCAACACGTTCGCCGCCACCACGACGCCCGCCGGCGTCGGCGGGCTGGCCTTGAGCACGCGCTTCCTGCAGAAGTCCGGCCTCGGCGTGCTGCGCGCGACGGCGGCCGTGGCGCTGCAGCAGTCTGTCCAGGTCATCACCCACGTGTGCCTGCTGGTGTTCTTCACCGCGGTCGCGGGCGCGTCGGCGAACCTCGAGCACTTCGTGCCGTCGGCGACGGTGCTCTACCTCATCGGCGGCGCCGCCCTCGGCGTGGTGGGCACGTTCCTGTTCATCCCCAAGGCGCGCCGCTGGCTGGGGACCGCGGTGCGCCCCCGCCTCGGCGAGGTGGCCCACGACCTCGCCGAGCTGGCACGCGAACCCAAGCGGCTTGCCCTCATCGTGTTGGGTTGCGGTGCAACGACTCTCGGCGCCGCCCTGGCACTGTGGGCCAGCGTGGAGGCATTCGGCGGTGACACCTCGTTCGTCACCGTCACCGTGGTGACGATGATCGGCGGCACCCTGGCCTCGGCGGCACCCACACCCGGCGGTGTCGGCGCCGTCGAGGCCGCGCTCATCGGTGGCCTCGCGGCGTTCGGGGTGCCGGCCGCCATCGCCGTGCCCGCCGTGCTGCTGTACCGCGTGCTGACCTGCTGGCTGCCCGTCTTCGTCGGCTGGCCCGTGATGAAGTGGCTGACCAAGCACGACATGATCTGACCCCGCAACCCACCGCGAGTGGTGTTGGATGACGTCCGTGAGGTACGTCAGCCGGCGGCGCATCGTCACCGCTCCCGTGGAGCGGATCTGGGGCGTGCTCGCCGACTACGGAGCATTGCACCAGTGGGCCGACGACGTGACCCACTGCGAGATCATCCGCCACGGCGCCGACGGGATGATCGGCACCGTGCGCCGCGTGCAGCTGGGCGGCGAGGCGGTGCTCGAGACCATCACCGAGGCCACGCAGCCGAAGGCGCTCGCGTACGACGTGACCGGGCTGCCGCGCGCCATGGGCCACGTGGCCAACCGCTGGACGCTGACCACGGTGGACGCCCACCGCACCGACGTGACGCTGACCACCGCCGTGGACGCCGGCCGCGGGCTCGTCGGCGAGGCCGGCCAACGCGTCGTCGCGCACGTGCTCGCCCGACGATCCGTCGGCCTGCTGGCCGGCCTGGCCCGACGAATGGAGTGCCCGACATGACCTCAGCACCGAGGCCGGACGTCGTGATCATCATGACCGACGAGGAACGGGCCGTGCCGCCCTACGAATCCGCCGCCGTCCTGGCGTGGCGCCGGGCCGCGCTACCCGGTAGGCGGTGGTTCGACGAGCACGGCGTGCGGTTCGCCAGGCACTACACCGGATCGCTGGCCTGCGTGCCGAGCCGCCCGACGATCTTCACCGGGCACTACCCCGACCTGCACGGCGTCACTCAAACCGACGGCATCGGAAAGCGTTTCGACGACTCCCGGCTGCGGTGGCTGCGCCGCGGCGAGGTGCCGACGCTGGGCAACTGGTTCCGTGCCGCGGGCTACGACACGCACTACGACGGCAAGTGGCACGTGTCGCACGCCGATCTCACCGATCCGGCGACCGGTGCCCCCCTGGCCACCAACGACGCCGACGGGCGCGTGGACCCCGACGCCGTGCGACGCTACCTCGAGGCCGATCCGCTGGGCGACTACGGTTTCTCCGGCTGGGTGGGGCCCGAACCCCACGGGGCGGGCCTGGCCGACAGCGGGTTCCGCCGCGACCGCCTGGTGGCCGATCGCGTCACCGCGTGGCTGCGGGACCGCTACGCCGCCCGAGCGGCGGGTGACGAGGCGGCGCTGCGCCCGTTCCTGTTGGTGGCGAGCTTCGTCAACCCCCACGACATCGTGCTGTTCCCGGCGTGGGTGCGACGCAACCCGCTCCCGCCGTCGGCGGTGGAACCGCCGGCCGTACCGCCCGCGCCGACCGCCGACGAGGACCTGACCGGCAAGCCGGCGGCGCAGATCGCCTTCCGCGAGGCCTATTACTCGGGTTACGGACCCGGTCCGCTGATCGCGCGCACCTACCGGCGCAACGCCCAGCGCTACCGAGACCTGTACTACCGACTGCACGCCGAGGTGGACGACCCCATCGACCGCGTCCGCCGCGCCGTCACCGAGGGCGGCTCGGCCGAGGCGGTGCTGGTGCGCACGTCCGACCACGGCGACCTGCTGGGCGCCCACGGTGGACTGCACCAAAAGTGGTTCAACCTCTACGACGAGGCCACGCGAGTGCCGTTCGTCATCGCCCGGACGGGCGCGGCGGCCACCCAGGCCCGCCTGGTGACGGCGCCGACGTCGCACGTCGACCTGGTGCCGACGCTGCTGGGCGCTGCGGGCATCGACGTCGACGCCGTCGCCGACACGCTGGCCGAGACGTTCACCGAGGTCCACCCTCTGCCGGGGCGCAACCTGATGCCGGTGGTCGACGGCGGCGCCGCCGACGAGCACCGCGCGGTGTACCTGATGACCCGCGACAACGTCCTGGAAGGCGACTCCGGCGCGTCGGCAGGCGCCCGCCAGCTGGGGGTGGACGCCAATCCTCCTGCGCCGCTGCGCATCCGGGTGCCCGCCTACGTGGCGTCGAACTTCGAGGGACTGGTGCTGCGCGTCGAGGAGACCGACGCTCGCGGCGGCGCGGGCCACCTGTGGAAGCTGGTGCGGACGTTCGACGACCCCGCGACGTGGACCGAGCCCGGCATCCGCCACCTCGAGGCCACCGGGATGGCGGGCGAGGCCTACCGCACCGACCCGCTCGACGACCAGTGGGAGCTCTACGATCTCACCGACGACGCCGTCGAGGCGCACAACCGCTGGCCCGATCCGGACCTGCACGAGCTGCGGGCACACCTGCGGGCCCAGCTCAAGCAGGCCCGCACGCACGCGGTCCCGGAGCGCCACCGACCATGGCCCTACGCCGATCGGACCCCGCCCGAGGGTGGCGGGCTGGCGCGCACGGTGTTGCAGCGGCTACGCCGCTGATGCCCGCGATTACGGGTTCGGCCGTCCTGCGAAATATCATCGCCAGGACATGACCGAAACCGCTTCGCCCACCGCCGCGGGGACCGGGCCGTCGGCCGACCGCATCGCCGCGGAGTCCCGCCGACGCCGGACCTTCGCCGTGATCAGCCATCCCGACGCCGGCAAGTCCACGCTGACCGAGGCGCTGGTGCTGCACGCCCGCATCATCACCGAGGCAGGCGCCATCCACGGCAAGGCGGGCCGCCGCTCCACGGTCTCGGACTGGATGGACATGGAGAAGGCCAGGGGCATCTCCATCACGTCGACCGCACTGCAGTTCCCGTATGCCACCGACGGGCAGGACTGCGTGATCAACCTGCTGGACACCCCCGGCCACGCCGACTTCTCCGAGGACACCTACCGGGTGCTGACGGCCGTCGACTGCGCCGTCATGCTCATCGACGCCGCGAAAGGCCTCGAGCCACAGACCCTCAAGCTCTTCCAGGTGTGCCGGCACCGGCGCATCCCAATCATCACGGTGATCAACAAGTGGGACCGTCCCGGCCGCGATCCGCTATCGCTGATCGACGAGATCAACGAGCGCATCGGGCTGCGGCCGACGCCGCTGACGTGGCCCGTGGGCATCGCCGGCGACTTCAAGGGCGTGCTGGACCGCCGCACCGGCAACTACATCCGCTTCACGCGCACCGCGGGTGGCGCGAAGGCGGCCCCCGAGGAGCACTTCGAGCCCGCAGCGGCGCTGGCGTCGGCCGGGGTGGACTGGGAACGGGCCGTGGAGGAATCCGAGCTGCTGGAGGCCGACGGCGCCGACTACGACCGCGAATCGTTCCTGGCCTGCGAGTCCTCGCCGCTGCTGTTCACCTCCGCGGCGCTGAACTTCGGCGTGAACCAGCTGCTCGACGTGCTGGTCGAGCTGGCTCCGCCGCCCGAGGGACAACTCGACGTCGATGGCCACCGCCGACCGCCAGAGGCGCCGTTCTCGGCGTTCGTGTTCAAGGTGCAGGCAGGCATGGACTCGGCACACCGCGACCGCATCGCCTACGCGCGGGTGTGCTCGGGCACCTTCGAGCGTGGTGAGGTGCTGACGCACGCCGCGACCGGCAAGCCGTTCGTCACGAAGTACGCGCAGTCGGTGTTCGGCCGCGAACGCACCACCTTGGACACGGCGTGGCCCGGCGACGTGATCGGGCTGGCCAACGCGAACGTGCTGCGCCCCGGTGACACGCTGTACCGCGACGTGCCGGTTCGGTACCCGCCCATCCCGAGCTTCTCCCCCGAGCACTTCGCGGTGGCGCGTGGCAAGGATCCCAGCAAGCACAAGCAGTTCCGCCGCGGCATCGAGCAACTGGAGCAGGAGGGCGTGATCCAGGTGCTGCGCTCGGACAAGCGCGGTGACCAGGCTCCCGTGCTGGCCGCCGTCGGCCCCATGCAGTTCGAGGTGGCGTCGCATCGGATGGCCTCCGAGCTGTCGGCGCCCATCGAACTGGAGTCGCTGCCCTACCAGGTGGCCCGCGTCGTGGACCCCGAGGACGCGGACTTCGTGAATCGCCAGCACAGCATCGAGGTGCTGACCCGCACCGACGGCGTCCTGCTCGCGCTGTTCTCCACACCGTGGCGCTGCGAGAGCTTCCAGCGCGACAACCCGGAGATCAGGCTGGGATCGCTGGTCGCCGCAGCCGACTGAGGGCGCGCCGACCGAGGGTGATGAGTGCGGGCGGTGGGACTCGAACCCACACGTTCTCACGAACACGGGCACCTAAAGCCCGCATGTCTGCCAGTTTCATCACGCCCGCGACGCCGTCGATGGTAGCCGCCGAGCGCGCGCCGGCGCGCACCGACCGGCGGACGTGATGCGGGTCCCGACGAGCCGCGCGGTACCGTTGACCGGTGTCCACTACACGGCGTAGGAGGCCGGCGCTCATCGCGCTGACGGCCGTCGCCGCCGTGGGCTGCCTGGCGCTGGCGTGGTGGCAGTGGTCGCGCTACGAGTCGAATTCCGGCACGTTCCTCAACCTTGGTTACGCCCTGCAGTGGCCGATGTTCGCGGCCTTCTGCGTCTACGCCTACTACAAGTTCGTGCGTTACGAGGAGGCTCCGCCCCCGGCTCCCGGGAGCAACCGTCCCACCGAGATCCCGGCGGGGCTGCTGCCCGAGCGCCCGCGACCGGCGTCCGTCGACGGCGACGGCGACGACCCGACGCTCGCCGAGTACAACGCCTACCTCGCCGAGCTGGCCGCGGCCGACCGGGCGACCTCCCCCGACTCCGGCAGGCCCGACCCGGGCACCCCATCCCCAGAAACCGACGACAGGACCGCTTGATGACCTCTCCCGATCCCGAGGCCCCCGCCGAGCGCCCCGAGGCCGGCGATCCGGCCCCGGTGGCACCGCAGTCCGAGGCCGTCCGCAAGGCGCTGACGGGGTACCGCGTGTTCGCCTGGGCGACCGGTCTGTGGCTCATCGCGCTGTGCTACGAGATGGTGCTCAAGTACGGCTTCGACGACGACTCGTTGAGCTGGATCGCGATCGTCCACGGCTGGGTGTACTTCGTCTACCTGCTGTTCGCGGCCAACCTGGCGGTGAAGGTGCGCTGGCCCATCGTGAAGACCGTCGGCGTGCTGCTGGCGGGCACCATCCCGCTCGCCGGCATCATCGTCGAGCACTTCGAGACGAAGAAGATCAAGAGCGCCTTCGGCATCTAACCCGTCGTCGAGCGTTCGCGCTCCGCCTCGGCCCTACTCAAGGCCAGACGATCGGCGTAGTCCGCGAGCGCCTCCACGTCGGCGGCGGCCCAGCCCACGGTCGCCCGGCGGGCGGGGCCGCGGCCGCGGCTGAGGTGCTCGCATCCGCGGGGCGTCACGTAGAACACCGGTGCCCGACCGTGCTCGATCTCACCGGTGCCGGAGACCAGACCGTGCCGCAGCAGGTCGCCGACGTGTCGGCCGGCGGCAGGCAGGTCGACCTCGGCGGCGTCGGCGAGGTCGGCCAACGTCGACGATCCCGCGACGTCGAGGTGTTCCAAGACCGCATGGGAGTCTGCGGACAGCACCACCCGACCCTCGTCCGCGGCGCCGGAGTGCCTGCCCAACAGCGACAGCGACCATTCCAGGCGCGGCACCGGCGCATCCCACGGCTGCACCGGTACGGGCTCGGGCCGCCGCTCGACCGGGATCACCCACGCCAGCACGGCCGCCAGCGCCGCGACGACCGCGGTCGCCAGCAACGCCGTGCGGAACCCCGCCATGGAGGGCACCGTCGTGCCGGCGTGCGACACCGTCATGCCCGCCAGGATCGCGCCGACGACCGCACTCGAGACGGCGGTCCCCAATGAACGGGCCAGCGCATTGATGCCGTTGGCGGCGGCCGTCTCCGACACCGGCACCGCGGCGTTGACGAGCGCCGGCATGGACGCGTAGGCGAAGCCGACGCCCACCGAGACGACGACGTTGAGAACCATCACCTGCCACGGGGCCCCCAGCAGGCCGAGGCCCCCCAGGTAGGCGCCGGAGATGATCAGCGCGCCGACGACGAGCGTGAACCGCGGCCCCCGCCGGGCCGCGACGCGCGCGGCCAACGGCGACGTCACCATCATGGCCAGGCCGCCGGGAGCCATCCACAACCCCGTGTGCAACAGGGACTGGCCGAGCCCGTACCCGGTGTCGGGCGACATCTCGAGGATCTGAGGCGCGACCAGCGAGCAGCCGAACATGCCGAAGGCGACGGCGACCGATGCCAGGTTGGTCAACAGCACCGGGCGACGCAGCGTCGTGCGCAGGTCGACGGTCGGCGACGACACGCGCAGCTCCCACCACGCGAAGACGACGAACGCCACCGCCGACGTGCCGAAGAGCGACACCGTCGTCGCGCTGGTCCAGCCCCAGCCCTGCCCCTTGGAGATCGGCAGCAGCAGGGTCACCAGGCCGGCGGCCAGGAGCAGCGCACCCAGCGGGTCGAGTCGGTCGGAGGTGCGAGGTGGCACGTGCGGGACCACGACGACGAACAGTGCCAGCACGGCGATGCCGAGCGCGGTGGCGAACCAGAACAGGACGTGCCAGTCGGCGTGCTGGGCGATGACGGCCGACAGCGGTAACCCGAGCGCCCCGCCAACACCCAACGAAGCGCTCATCAGCCCCATCGCGGGTCCGACGCGCTCGGGCGGCACGCACGCACGCAGCACGCTGATGCCGAGCGGGATGATCGGGATGCCGAATCCCTGCAGGGCGCGGCCGACGACCAGGGGCAGCAGGGAACTGGTCAGCGCCGCGATGAGCGAGCCGGTGATGAGCATCGCGGCGGAGGCGACGAGCATGGGCTTGGCGCCGTAGACGTCACCCAGCCTGCCGAACACGGATGTGGCCACCGCTGCGGTGAGCAGCGTCGCCGTGATGGCCCAGGAGGAGTCGGAGGCGTTGGCGTGCAACAACTTCGGCAGTTCCGGGACGAGCGGGATGATCAGCGTCTGCATCAGCGAGACGCTGATGCCCGCCGCGCAGAGCACCGCGATCAACAGCGCGGAGCGGGCCGCACGGGACGGCCCCAGCGCACTCTCCGACGCCGACCACGCCTGTTCGGTCGAGTGACGTCCCACGTCGCGCACACTACATGGTTAGTCGACCTACACGAAATGTCGTGAGGCGACGACGCCGGCCGTCAGCGCAGTTCGGCCAACGCGGGCACCAGACGCGCCAACGCCCGGCCGCGGTGGGACGCCGCGTCCTTCTCGTCCGCCGTGAGTTCGGCGGCCGATCGCTGCGAGCCCTCCGGGACGAACACCGGGTCGTACCCGAAACCGCCGGACCCGCGGGGCTCGAACGCGACGCTGCCGGGCCACTCGCCCCGCGCCACCATGCAGTCCTGCTCCCCCGGCCCGTACACCAGCGCACACACCGACACGAACGCCGCACCCCTGCGCGCGGCGGGCACGTCCTGCAGCTGGGCGAGCAGCAGCGCCGTGTTCGCGCGATCCTTCTCCGCGGTGGTGCCGACGGTTCCCGACCACCGGGCCGACAGCACTCCCGGCATGCCGTTGAGCGCATCGACGGCGATGCCGGAGTCGTCGGCCACGGCCGGGATGCCGGTGGCCCGGAACGCGTCGCGCGCCTTCGCCAGGGCGTTCTCCTCGAACGTCGCGCCGGTCTCGGGCGCCTCGTCGAAGGCGGGCACGTCCTCGAGCGACACCAGGTCCAACCCGGTGACACCGGCCGCGTCCAGCACACGGCGCAACTCGGCGAGCTTCTTGGCGTTGCGGGACGCCACCAGTACCCGGGGCACCGGCGTCAGCTCCCGAACGCCTTCTTGGCGGGACCCGACGGTTCGGGCAGCACACCCGGGTACGGCAGTTCCAACGCGGCGTTCTGGATGGCGAACAGCTGCTCGCAGGCTCCCATCGCGGCGTCGAGCATCTTGTCCAACGTGCTGCGCGGGAACGTGGCCCCTTCGCCCGTGCCCTGGATCTCCACCAGCGTGCCGGTGTCCGTGGCGACGACGTTCATGTCGACCTCGGCACGCGAATCCTCCACGTAGGGCAAGTCCACGCGCACCCGGCCGTCGACCACGCCCACCGAGACCGCGGCGATGGCGCACGACAGCGGGCGCGGATCGGACAGCTTGCCCGCCGCACCCAGATAGGTGACGGCATCGGCCAACGCCACGTAGGCACCGGTGATGGCCGCCGTGCGCGTGCCGCCGTCGGCTTGCAGCACGTCGCAGTCGATGGCGATGGTGTTCTCACCGAGCGCGCCCAGGTCGATGCAGGCCCGCAGGGAGCGGCCGACGAGCCGGCTGATCTCCTGGGTGCGGCCGCCCACGCGACCCTTCACGGATTCGCGATCGGAGCGGTCGTGCGTGGCCGCGGGCAACATGGCGTACTCCGCCGTGAGCCAGCCCTGCCCGGAACCCTTGCGCCAGCGGGGCACGCCCTCGGTCACGCTGGCCGTGCACATCACGCGCGTCTGGCCGAACGCCACCAGCACCGACCCCGCGGGATGCGACGTGAATCCACGGGTGATGGTCACGGGGCGCAGTTCGTCGTCGAGTCGACCGTCTTCTCGTCTGGACACGCGCCAACCCTAACCGGCGCCACCGACTCGACGGCGCGTGCCGTCGCGGAAACTCGCCCTCAGGACCGCGTGACGTCGAACGTCTCGTCGCACACCACGGCGTGCACCGGGCCGTCGAACTCGGCCTTGGCCTCGCCGATGACGTCCTCGCGCGACGTCCACGGCGGGATGTGGGTCAACAGCAACTCGCGCACGCCCGCCTTGGCCGCCGCACGGCCCGCCTCGGTGCCGGACAGGTGCAGATCGGGCGGGCGTTCCGACGAATGCGTCCAGGACGCCTCGCACAGGAACACGTCGGCGCCGCGGGCCAGTTCGATGAGTGCGTCGCAATAGCCGGTGTCGCCGCTGTAGACGAACGTGGCGCCGGAGGGGTCCGTGAACCGCATGCCGAACGACTCGGTCGGATGGCACAGCAACCTCGGTAGCACGTCGAGCGAACCGATCCGAACCGTCTCGCCGTCCACCCATTCGCGGACGTCGAAGATGTCGGTGAAGTCGTCGATCTCCCGCGCTTCCGGCGACGACGCCGCACCCAGGCGGGCCCAGGTGGCGGCAGGCCCGTACATCAGCGCGCGGCCGGTCGGCGGGTTCGGGTGGTAGCGCCGCCACACGAACAGGCCGGGCAGGTCCAGGCAGTGGTCGGCGTGCAGGTGCGACAACAGCACACCCACCGCGGCCGGATCGGCATGACGCTGCAGCGCACCCAGCACTCCCCCGCCGAAGTCGAGGACGAGGGGTGGGGTGTCGGGGGCGGTGATGAGATACCCGGAGGCAGGCGAATCGGGCCCCGTCACACTCCCGGAGCACCCCAGAACGGTGATTCGCACGCTCACTAGCTTGCCATGCCCCAGCACCGTGTGACGAAAACATCACCGCTTTTGGCGACGCGTCTCATCATCGGTCGCAGGCGTGACCGCCAGCCCCCGTCGCGACGCCACGAGGCAGCGCCCGATCCCAGGCGAACGTGTGGCATGCACCTCATCTGGATCGATCGACGCCGGTCAGACACCGATGCGTGGCGTCTGTTGGCGCTTGCGTCGGTCTCTGGTCTCGCGCTCCGGCCCCGACAGCAGGTAGGCGGCGACGACGCCGGCGGCCGCACCGCACAGGTGGCCCTGCCACGACACCCCGAACGTGCCGGGCAGCACCCCCAGCAGCACGCCGCCGTAGACGAAGAGCACGACGACCCCGACGACGATCTGCCAGGCCTTGCGGGTGAAGAAGCCGAACACGATCAGGAACGTCAGCCAGCCGAAGATCAGGCCGGACGCCCCGATGTGGTTGGTCTCCACGCCGGCGGGCGCACCCACGTTGCCGATGAGCCACGTGCCGAACCCGCCGAGGATCCAGATCATGGCGGTGGCGTAGACGAAGCGCGCCATGCCTGCCAGCGTCATCAAGAAACCCAGGACCAGTGCCGGACCGGTGTTCGCGACGAGGTGCTCCCAGTTCGCGTGCAACAGCGGCGAGAACACGATGCCCCACAGCCCGTCGGTCTCCAGGGGGCGAATGCCGTTGGCGTCCAGGCGATGCCCCGTGACACTGTCCCACGCTTCGATCACGTAGAGCAGGGCGACGAAGGTCACCACCGTGGCGCCGCCCACCAACCACGCGGGCCGCTTGATCGGGGCGGCCGCGCCGGACGGTCGGGCAGGCGTGGTCACGGCAGGTGCACCCCGCTCGCCGTGCCCGTGTTCGTCGTGCCCGTGTTCGTCATGCCCACAGCTGCCCTTCCAGCGCATCCTCGGCATCGTCAAGGCTACCGGCGTATGCGCCGGTCGACAGGTACTTCCATCCGGCGTCGCACACCGTGAACACGATGTCGGCCCGCTCGCCGGCCTTGATGGCCTTGGCGCCCATGCCCAGCGCGGCGTGCAGGATGGCGCCGGTGGAGATCCCGGCGAAGATGCCCTCGGTCTGCACGATCTCGCGCGTGCGGCGAATCGCGTCGAACGAGCCCACCGAGAAGCGCGTCGTGAGCACGTCGGCGTCGTACAGCTCGGGCACGAACCCCTCGTCGATGTTGCGCAGCGCGTAGACGCCCTCGCCGTACCGCGGTTCGGCCGCCACGATCTGCACGCCGGGCACGTGTTCGCGCAGGAACCGCCCGACGCCCATCAGCGTGCCGGTGGTCCCCAACCCCGCGACGAAATGGGTGATCTCGGGCAGGTCGGCCAGGATCTCCGGGCCCGTGCCCTCATAGTGCGCGGCGGCGTTGGCCGGGTTGCCGTACTGGTAGAGCATCACCCAGTCGGGATGCTCGGCGGCCAGCCGCTTGGCGGTGGCCACCGCGGTGTTGGAGCCGCCCTCGGCCGGGCTGTCGATGATCTCGGCGCCGTACAGTTCGAGCAGCTGGCGCCGCTCGATCGAGGTGTTCTCCGGCATGACGCAGATCAGCCGATAGCCCTTGAGCCGCGCGGCCATGGCCAACGAGATGCCCGTGTTGCCGCTCGTGGGCTCCAGGATGGTGCAGCCGGGAACGATCAGCCCGTCGCGCTCGGCCTGCTCGATCATGCGCAGTGCCGGGCGATCCTTGATGGAGCCGGTCGGATTGCGATCCTCGAGCTTCGCCCACAGCCGCACGTGCGGGCCACCCCCATGGGCGGGATCGGAATCCTCCCAGCGCGGTGACAGCCGCTGCAGACCCACCAGTGGCGTGTTGCCGAGCGCGTCGAGCAGCGTGTCGTATCTCATGCCCCACCGGCGACGGCGGGCAGGATCGTCACCGAGTCGCCGTCGGCGACCTCGGTGTCCAGGCCGCCGGAGAAGCGCACGTCCTCGTCGTTGACGTAGACGTTGACGAAGCGGTGCAGCTTGTCCCCGTCGACCAGGCGCTCGGTGATGCCCGAGTAGTTGGCCTCGAGATCGGCGATGACGGCCCTGAGGCTGTCGCCCGACGCGCTGACGCGCTTCTCGCCGCCGGTGTGCGAGCGCAGGATGGTGGGGATGGAGACGGTGACGGACATGGGCTTGCCTCTCTAGTACTGCTCGACGATGGTGACGGGTTCCTCGGTGACCACGCCGTCGACGATGCGATAGCTGCGGATCTCGTGCCGTTCGGGGTCGCTGGTGCCGATGAGCACGTAGTGGGCGTCGGGCTCGAAGGCCAACGATATGTCGGTGCGACTCGGATACGGCTCGGTCGCGGTGTGGGAGTGGTAGATGACGACCGGGACCTCGTCGGCCGCCGACATCTCCTTGTGGACGCGCAGCTGCTCCATCGAGTCGAAGCGGTAGAACGTCGGTGATCGCTCGGCGTTCGTCATGCGGACGAAGCGCTCGGGACGGTCGGAGTCCTCCGGGCCCGCGAGCATCCCGCAGGCCTCGTCCGGGTGGTCTTCACGGGCATGCGCCACCATGGCGTCGACCAGGTCGGCGCGGATCGTCAGCACTGCGGTGGAGTCCTTTCAGCCAGGAAGTCGGCCTCGCGTTCAGTCACGGAACGCTCCGGGCAACATGCCACGATAGGTCGGTATTCCTGCGACCGATTCCGCGGCGAGCACGCCGACCATGACCGCCCGCGCCAGGCAGTCCGCGGCCGCGGCGCCGACTGCGGTGGTCAGCTTGGTCTCCGGCGACATCGCCGCGGGCGTGTCGGGGGCGTACGTCGCGGGCTCGACCTCGACGGCGCCGGTCGCCAGCGCGAACACGGTGTCGCCGTCCATCGGGGTGTGCACGGGCCGGATCGTGCGCGCGAAGCCGTCGTGCGCGGCGACCGCGACCCGCCGGCAGGCGGCGGGGCTCAGCGCGGCGTCGGTCGCGACGACGGCGATCGTGGTGTTCAACGGCGAGGCCTCGGCGTGCCGCGCGGCGAACGCCGCCAACTCCTCCTCGGGCGGGGGCACCATGCCGAACTCGGCGGCGTACTCGGCCATCCACGGCAGGCCGGTGCGCACGTCGGCGACGTTGCCCGCCGAGTTCACCGCGACCAGCGCGCCGACGGTGACGCCGATGTCGTCGAGGTGGATCGACGCCGTGCCGAGCCCGCCCTTGAGTACCCCGGCGCGCGCGCCCACGCCCGCGCCGACGGTGCCGACGGCGACGTCGGTGCCCGCGGCCTGGGCGGCGCGCAGCCCGAACTCCGCGGTGGGCCGGCACTGCCACCCGCCCACGGGCAGGTCGAAGATCACCGCAGCGGGCACGATCGGCACCACGCCGCCCTCGAGCGCGACGCCGCGCCCCTGCCCTTCGAGATGACCCATGACGCCGTCGGCGGCCGCCAACCCGTAGGCGCTGCCACCGGTCAGCACCACGGCGTCGACGTAGCGCACGCTGTTGGCGGGGTCCAGCAGGTCGGTCTCGCGCGTCCCCGGTGCGCCACCGCGGACGTCGCCCGCGCCGACGGTGCCCGGCGGTGTCAGTACCACCGTGGTGCCGCACGCCCAGCCGGACCCCAGCGTGGCGTCCGCGTCCAGACGGTGGTGCGAGCCGACCAGGATGCCCGCGACGTCGGTGATGGCGCCCGCGGACGAGATCACTTGCCGCCCATCAGTGCGAGCACGAGGTACTCCTGCAGGACGGTGAGCCACTGGTACACGTCCAGGTGCCCGGCCATGGGGTGTTCGGCGGGCAGGCGTTCCGGACCGCCAGGGCCGATCTCGAGCATGGTTCCCAGCGCGAGCCGGACGTCGTTGACGCACGACGCCCAGCAGTGCGCGTCGGCCTCGTCGAGTTCGAACTTGCCCCCGGCCGCCGGCAGGGTGGCCAACAGTCGATGGGCCGCTTGCCGTTTCGCGTCGATGATCGCGGGTTCGTGCAGGCTGCGCAGCGCCGAGTTGAGGCTCTCGGCGGTGCCGGAGCCGGCAGGGTGATCGCGCGGCGGGCGGTAGAAGTCGGGTAGCAGGCGCCGCATGGTGTCGTCGTCGGGCGGCGCGGAGTTGCCGGTGCGCATTCCGGTCAACTCTTCGAGTTCGTCTCGCGGCGAATCGTTTTCACGGTCCTCGAGCATCTCGACGAGCGAGGTCACCAGGTTCTTGAGCAGAGCCGACTCGTGGGCGGCCAGGGCCGATCGATACCGGGCGCCACCAGGGGTGTCGACGCGCTTCCACTTGCGCACGTGTCGAGGCCTCAGCGATCCTGCTGCATGGACGCCCACAGGCCGGCGGCGTGCAGTTTCGACACGTCGGCCTCCATCGACTCTCGACTGCCCGCCGACACCACCGCCTTGCCCTCGTTGTGCACCTGCAGCATGAGTTTGGTGGCGTGCGGTTCGCTGTAGCCGAACAGCTTCTGGAACACGTAGGTCACGTAGGACATCAGGTTCACCGGGTCGTCCCAGACCACCGTCACCCACGGACTGTCGGGAGCGACGTCGTCCTTCGAGTCGGCACTGCGCTCCTCACGGGTACCCGGACGTGTCCGCGCAGGAGTAGCCATGTCGTTAGGATAGCGAGCCGCCGACGCCCGGGTGAGAGCGCCCGCGACCTGGTCTAGACGGCCGTCTGGGCCAGCGCCTTCTTCTGCACCTTGCCCATGGCGTTGCGCGGCAGGGCCGAGATGAACCGGACGTCGCGCGGCCGCTTGTGCCACGACAGGTCGGCGGCGACGTGGGCCATCAGCTCCTGCGCCAGATCCTCGCTGGCACAGTGCCGTTCGTCGACGACGACGTAGGCGACGATGCGCTGTCCCAGGTCGTCGTCGGCGACGCCCACCACCGCGGTCTCGGCCACCTCCGGCCGCGCCGACAACGATGCCTCGATCTCGCCCGCGCCGATCCGGTACCCACCCGACTTGATGAGATCGACCGATTCGCGGCCCACGATGCGGTGCAGACCGTCGGGGTCGATCGTTGCCAGATCTCCGGTCACGAACCACCCGTCGTCGGTCCAGCACGACGCGGTGACCTCCGGCAGCCCGAGATAACCGTCGAAGAGCATCGGCCCCCGCACGTGCAGCCGGCCCACGGTCTCGCCGTCGTGGGCGACCGGGCTGCCGTCGTCGGCGCACAACCGGGTCTCGGCGCCGGCGACGGGGATGCCCACCGAGCCCGGGTGCCGCGGCTGCGCGCTGCGCGTGCTCAGCGTGATCATGGTCTCGGTCATGCCGTACCGCTCCACCGGGGCGTGGCCGGTGAGGTCGACGAGCCGCTCGAACACCGGCACGGGCAGCGGCGCGCTGCCGGACACCAGCAGCCGCGCGGGCGCGAGTGCCGCCGCGGCGTCGGGTTCCCTGGCGATCCTGGTCCACACGGTCGGCACGCCGAAGTACATCGTCCCGGTCGCGGCGGCGTAGCGCTGCGGGGTGGGCGTGCCGGTGTGCACCAGGCGGGACCCGACGTGCAGCGAGCCGAGCACGCCGAGGACGAGGCCGTGGGTGTGGAACAGCGGCAACCCGTGCACCACCGTGTCCGCCGCGGTCCACTCCCACGCCTCGGCGAGGGCATCGAGGCCCGCCGCGATCGCCCGCCTGCTCAGCAGCACGCCCTTGGGCGCCCCGGTGGTGCCCGAGGTGTAGAGGATCATCGCCGGGTCGTGCACCGCCAGGGCGGTGCCGAGCAGGTCGCGACCGGCGTGGACGCTGGGGTCGGCGCTGGGGTCGAGGGGCTGCGGTGCCAACACCGGTAGCGCGACGTCGGCCCGCGGCACGCCCACCCACACCGTGGCACCCGAATCGCGGACGACGTGGGCCACCTCGGTGGGACCGGCATCCGGCGGCACCGGCACCACGGCCACGCCGGCCAACAGGCTGCCGGTGACGGCGATGACGGTCGCCACGCTCGGTTCGGCGTGCACGGCGACCACCTGGTGGCCACCGAGCCCACGCAGGTCACCGGCGAATCCGGCCGCGGCGGCACGTAAGGCGCTACGCGACATGGGGATCCCGTCGATCACCAGCGCCCGGGGGTCGTCGGCCGCACGTTCGTCGAGCAGCGCGTGCAGCAGCGTGCGGGTCATCCGACCACCATGCCCGGGAGGATGAGCACCAGCGTCAACGCGATCGGGCCGACGACCACCATCGACAGCCCCCACCGCGTCAGCAGCCGGGTCATGCGGGGCCGGGCGGCCGGGTCGACCGTGGTGGCGACGTAGGTGGCACCCACGGTGGAGAAGGGCGAGACGTCGACGATCGACGCGCAGACGCCGATGGCGCAGATGAGGGCCCAGCCGGGGATGCCGCCGTCGGCGATCAGGGGCAGCGCCAGCGGAACCAATGCGGCCAGCATGCCGGTGGTCGAGGCGAACGCGGAGATGAGGCCGGCGGCCGCGCAGAGCAGCACCGCGGCCACCAGCGGCGAACCCAGGTGCACGGCGCTCTCGCCCAGCAGGTCCACGACGCCCATCGTCGTCAGCACGCCGACGTAGGTGATGATGCCCCCGACGAGAAGCACCGAGCCCCAGTCGATTCGGCTCATGGCGGCCTTTCCGGCCGCCGGGTCCAGCAGCGCGGCGACCGCGCCGAGGCCGAATCCGAGGACGCCGATGTCTGGCGTCAACCCCATCAGCGACAGCACCACGACGGCGCCGATCAGGACGGCCATCATCGCGATGGTGACGACCTGGAGTCCGGTCGGCCGGCCCGGCGCGGCCAGGTCGTCGGGGCCGTCGGGTGAGCCGTCGAGGTCCAGCGTCGAACCGCCGTACTCGCCGAGTGCGGCGGCGCGAGCCTCCCCCTCGGCGACCATTGCCCCTGTCAGTGCCGGCTCGCGCCGCACCGCGCGCTTCCTGCGCCCGAACAGGACGTAGGCCACGGCCAACAGCACCACGTTCAACACGAATGCGACGCCGAAGAGCAGCAGCGGGCTCAACGCGATGCCCGCCTCGTTGGCGGTGCCCCACGTGATGATGCCGAACAGGCTGGTCGGAGCGAAGGCGCCGGCACTGAGCCCCGCGCCCATCGCCAGGGCCATCAGCATGGGGTCGATACCGCGCTTGTGGGCGATGCTCATCCCGATGGGGGCCATCACCAAGCCGCCCAGCGGCGCCCCCATCGCGGAAATGCCTGCCGTCAGGGCGAAGAACACGGCGGGGAACAGCGCGTCGCGGCGGCCCACCCTGGCGAGCGAGGCCTTGATCAGCCAGTCGATGGTGCCGTTCGAATGCGCGATGCCGAAGAAGTAGGTGACCCCGACCAGCAGCACCAGGATGCTCAGCGGGAAGTAGCCGATGACGTCGTCGAGGCCGTCCCCGGCGAGCCACAGCCCCACGATGCAGGCCATCGGGAACATCACGATGCCGATGTTGACGTTGCGCCACGCCGACAGCGCGAACACCGCCACGAAGATCCCGAGCGCCACCAGTTGCGCCGTCACGCGTTCCTCCTCTACCTTCGGTCCACTAGGTGGACCACTGGTCTATCTGACGAACCGATGCCGTGTAACCTAACTCACACCGGAAGCCGGAGGCAACCGTGGCCACATCGAGCGTCGTGTCGGCGTTCCGCGTCCTCGAGACCGTCGCCGACCTGCAGCCCGTCGGCCTGTCCGACCTGGCGCGGGCCGTCGCGCTGCCCAAGAGTTCGGTGCAGCGCATCCTGCTGACACTGCAGGAAGTGGGTTGGTTGCGGCCCACCGACACCGCCCCCACCCGGTGGCGGCTGACCTACCGCGCCGTGGCGGTCGTGGGCCGCGCCGGCGGCGGGGAGGGCCTGCGCGACGTCGCGCTACCCGTGCTCAGCGACCTGCAACTGGCCACCACCGAGACCGTCCACCTCGCCGCCCCCGACGGTGACGCCCTGGTGCTGGTCGAACGCCTCGACACCCCACACCGGCTCCGGGCATTCCTCGCACTCGGCGAACGCATCGCCCTCCACGCGTCGGCCACCGGGCTCGCCTACCTGTCGGCCTGTGACCCGGCGTACGTGGCCGACTACCTGGCCGGGCCACTGCCGGCACAGACGCCGGACACCGTCACGGACCCCACCCGAATCATGGCCTTGCTGAACGAGATTCGCGAACGTGGCCACTCCGTCAACGTGGGTGGGCTGTCCAGCGGCATCAGTTCCCTCGGGGCACCGATCGTCGGACCGCAGGGCGCCGTCGCCGCCGTGTCGGTGTCGGGTCCGAGCAGCCGGATCACCCCGGACCGTTTCGACGAGCTGGGCATGCAGGTGCGGACCGCCGCGGAGCGGATCAGCCGGGCGCTGCGCGGCGACCCGGCGGCAGTCCCGACACCCGCCCCGACACCCACCAAACCCGACGCCACTCCGCCGACGCAGTCCACTAGGTTGGGCATGTGATTCAGTCGAATCCGGCTCCGTCGACCTCGCCCACGACGGCGCTGTTCACCGACAAGTACGAGCTGACGATGCTGGCCGCCGCACTGCGCAACGGCACGGCCCACCGACAGACGTCGTTCGAGGTGTTCGCCCGCCGCCTCCCCGAGGGCAGACGCTACGGCGTGGTGGCGGGGACCGCTCGCGTCCTCGAGGCGCTGCCCCGATTCCGATTCGACGACGCCGCGCTGGCCCCGCTGCGGGACTTCCTCGACGAGGACACCCTGACATTCCTGTCCGCCTACCGCTTCACCGGAGACGTCGACGGCTACGCCGAAGGCGAACTCTACTTCCCCGGTTCGCCGATACTGTCGGTGCACGGCACCTTCGCCGAATGCGTGATCCTCGAGACCCTGGTGCTGTCGATCCTCAACCACGACACCGCGATCGCCTCCGCCGCGGCGCGCATGGTGAGCGCCGCGGCGGGGCGACCGCTCATCGAGATGGGGTCGCGACGCACGCACGAGCAGGCGGCCGTGGCCGCCGCCCGCGCCGCCTATCTGGCGGGCTTCACCGGCACGTCCAACCTTGCCGCCCAGAGCACCTGGGGTGTCCCCGCGCTGGGCACCAGCGCCCACGCCTTCACGCTGCTGCACTCCAGCGCCGCGGGTCCGGACGAGCGCGCGGCCTTCGCCGCACAGGTGGCGGCCCTGGGCGTGGACACCACGCTGCTCGTCGACACCTACGACATCACCACGGGCGTCGCCAACGCGATCGCGGTCGCGGGCCCGAAACTCGGTGCGGTACGCATCGACTCGGGCGAGCTGGGCGTGCTCGCCCGCCAGGTCCGCCACCAACTCGACGGCCTCGGCGCCACCTCGACGAAGATCGTGGTGTCCGGCGACCTCGACGAATTCGCCATCGCGGCGTTGCGTGCGGAGCCGGTCGATTCCTACGGCGTAGGCACGTCGCTGGTCACCGGGTCCGGGGCACCCACCGCGGGCATGGTCTACAAGCTCGTCGAGGTCGACGGCGTACCCGTGGCCAAGCGCAGCAGTCACAAGGAGTCGCACGGCGGCCGCAAGCGGACGCTGCGCGTGGCCAAACCCTCCGGCACCGTGGTCGAGGAGATCGTCGCGCCGCTGCGCTCCCCCGCTCCGGCACCCGAGGACGGGCTCGTCGCCCGGGAGGTCGCCATCCCCCTGGTACGCGGCGGTGCCGTCGTCGCCGACACGTCACTCGAGGACGCCCGCGCCCGCGTGGCCGCCGGACTGCGGAGCCTGCCGTGGGACGGCCTCAAGCTGTCGCGGGGCGAGCCCGCGATTCCCACGCGCATGGTCGCCGTCCCCGACCAGAACGGCTGACCCCCATGGCCAAGAAGGCCAAGACCACCGGCCAGGTCACCGGCTTGCTGAGCGCCGCCGTCACCGCGCTCGGAGGCGCCGAGCGCAGCGGCCAGGTCCAGATGGCCGAAGCCGTCGAACGCGCCTTCAGCACCGGCGAACACCTCGCCGTGCAGGCCGGCACCGGGACCGGCAAGTCGCTGGCCTACCTGGTGCCGGCCATCGCGCACGCCGTGGCGACCAACCGCCCCGTGGTGGTGTCGACGGCCACCATCGCCCTGCAGCGCCAACTGGTCGACCGGGACCTGCCCCGGCTGACCGCCGCCCTGGCACCGCACCTGCCCCGCACGCCCGAGTTCGCGCTCCTCAAGGGACGCGGCAACTACCTGTGCCTGAACAAGATTCACGGAGGCGCCGCCGACGAGGCCCCCGATCGGCCCCAGGAGGAACTCTTCGACGCCGTGGCCGCCACGGCCCTCGGACGCGACGTCAAACGGCTCACCGAGTGGGCCTCCGACACCGAGACCGGGGACCGCGACGAACTCACCCCTGGTGTTCCCGACCGGTCGTGGAGCCAAGTCAGCGTGTCGGCGCGCGAGTGCATCGGCGCCACCCGCTGCCAGTACGGCGCCGATTGCTTCGCCGAGAAGGCCAGGGCCACTGCGGGTTCGGCCGACGTCGTCGTCACCAACCACGCGCTGCTCGCCATCGACGCCATCTCCGACGTCAACGTCCTGCCCGAGCACGAACTGCTGGTGGTCGACGAAGCGCACGAACTCGTCGACCGCGTCACCAGCGTCGCCACCGCCGAACTGTCCGCCACCGTGCTGGGCGTCGCGCACCGCCGATCCGCGCGGTTGACCGAACCCGAAGTGGCGCAACGTCTGGAAGCCGCGATCGCCACCTTCACGTCGGTGTTGCACGACGCCACGCCCGGCCGCATGGACTCCCTCGACGAGGAACTGGCCACGTCGCTGACCGTGTTGCGCGACGCCGCCGACAAGGTACGCATCTCGATCGACACCGCTCCCGCCGACCCGAAGGCGGCCGCCGCGCGCAACGAGGCCGTCACCGCGCTGAACGACGTGCGTGACACCGCCACTCGGATCCTGGAATCCTTCGGCCCCGCCATCCCCGACCGCACGGACGTGGTGTGGCTCGACCGCGAGGAAGTGCGCGGCGGTGGGGCGGCAGGCAAGAGCGTGCGCGTCGTCCTGCGGGTGGCACCACTGTCGGTGGCGGGACTGCTGCGCGGTCGCATCTTCGACCATTCCACGGTGGTGCTGACCTCGGCGACCCTGACCATCGGTGGCGCGTTCGACGCCATGGCCCGGTCGTGGGGCATGAAGTTCGGCGACGACGATCCCGGCCTCACATGGCGCAGCCTCGACGTCGGATCGCCCTTCGCGCACACCAAGGCGGGGATCCTCTACGTCGCCGCGCACCTCCCGCCGCCGGGCCGCGACGGCGTCGGCTCGGCCGAACAGCACGCCGAGATCGAGGCCTTGATCGACGCGGCAGGCGGGCGCACGCTCGGGCTGTTCTCGTCGATGCGGGCCGCCAAGGCGACCGCGGAGGTGATGCGGGAGCGCCTCGACACCCCCGTGCTGTGCCAGGGCGAGGACACCACTGCAGCGCTGATCCGGCAGTTCGCCGAGGACGAGGAGACCTCGCTGTTCGGCACGCTGTCGCTGTGGCAGGGCGTCGACGTTCCCGGGCCGTCACTGTCACTGGTGCTGATCGACCGGATCCCGTTCCCCCGACCCGACGATCCCCTCACCACGGCGCGGCAGCGCGCCATCGCCGCTCACGGCGGCAACGGCTTCATGGCCGTGGCCGCCAGCCACGCCGCGCTCCTGCTCGCCCAGGGCGCCGGCCGGCTGCTGCGCAGCGTCGACGACCGCGGCGTCGTCGCCGTCCTCGACTCGCGGATGGCCACCGCACGCTATGCCAACTACCTACGAGCCTCGCTGCCCCCGTTCTGGGCCACCACCGACGGCGCCCGCGTGCGCGCGGCACTGCAGCGGCTGCGCACCTGAACCGCCGATCACGGCGCCGGGACCGGCACCGTTGCCTATCCTGTCGGTACGTGCGCGCCGCCGGTGGCCGCGGGTCGAAAGGGCAACGGCCATGAAGCGAGTCGGGCGGTGGCGGGTCGGCGTCGGCACGGGGCTGGCCATCGCCGCGGCCGGGGCCGTCGTCGCCGGATGCGGCACCACCGTGACGGGCCACGCCGTATCGGTGTTCGCCGATCCGTTCAAGGTGGCGGGCATGCCCGCCGGCGACGGCCCCAGCGGGCTGCGCGACGACGCCGCGGCGCCCACCCGGGACGTGATCGGCACCGACGGTGGGCAGGTCGACCAGTTGGGCCGTCAGGCCGTCAGCGACCTCGAGCAGTTCTGGCAGGGCGCTTACGGCGAGGCCTTCGGCGGCGAATTCAGGCCGGTGGCCGAGGTGCACTCCTGGGACAGCGGCGCCTACGACGGCGTGTTCTGCGGCTCGGACACCGCGGGCCTGGTCAACGCCGGCTACTGCTTCGACGACCGCACCATCGGCTGGGACCGGGGCGAGCTGCTGCCGTCGCTGCGCAATGCCAACGGCGACATGGCCGTTGCCATGGTGCTGGCCCACGAGTACGGCCACGCCATCCAGCACCAGGCCGACCTCGTCACGCCCGACACGCCCACGCTCGTCGGCGAGCAGCAGGCCGACTGCCTGGCGGGCGCCTACATGCGCTGGGTCGCCGAGGACCAGTCGCCGCGCTTCACGCTCAGCACCGGCGACGGGGTGAACAACCTGCTGGCCGCCATGATCGCGTTCCGTGACCCCCTGCTCAACGTCAGCGATCCCGAAGCGGGGACCGACGAACACGGCTCGGCGTTCGAGCGGGTGTCGGCCTTCCAGTTCGGCTTCACCGACGGGCCGTCGTCCTGCAAGGGCATCGACGAGCGGGAGATCGAACAGCGCCGCGGCGACATCCCCGTCCTGCTCGCCGACGACGAGACCGGCGAACTGCCCGTGACCGAGGACTCCGTGCGGTCGATCGTCGACGCCATGGGCATTCTGTTCACCCCGGCCGCGCCGCCGCAGCTGTCGTTCGAACCCCGCGACTGCGCCAACGCCCGGATGCGTTCCCCCGCCTCGTACTGCCCGGCGTCCAACACCATCGTCGTCGACCTGCCCGAACTGGCCGCACTGGGCACGCCGGCGGACACCGACGGCGGTGGTCTGGCCAGCGGTGACAACACGGCGTACTCGATCCTGGTGTCGCGCTACATGCAGGCCATCCAGAAGGAGCACGGCTCGGTGACCCTCGACGACGCCGAGGCCGCCCTGCGCACGGCGTGCCTGACCGGCGTGGCGACCGCGAAGATGTCCCAGAGCGTGACCACTCCGGACGGCAACACCATCGCGCTCACCGCCGGCGACGTCGACGAGGCGGTGTCGGGCATCCTGCTCAACGGCCTGGTGGCCAGCGACGTCAACGGCGACACCGTGCCGTCGGGCTTCTCGCGCATCGACGCCTTCCGTGTCGGCGTGCTCGGCGACACCGACCGCTGCTTCGCCCGCTTCTCCTGAGGCGATTCGTGCGGCTACACCGGCAGGCGCAGCACGTAACCGGACTCGAGCGCGACCCAGAGCGCCCCGTCGGCGGCCACCGAAAGGCCGTGCGGCTCGCTGCCTGAGGGCAGGTCGATGGTGACCACGTCGCCGTCGGCGCTGATCCTGGCGATCTGATCGGCGCCCCACAGGCTCACCCACACCCCGCCGACCGGGTCGGCGACGACGGCGTGCGGCTTGCCCGGCAGGTCGAGTTCCTGGATCGCGTCGTCCATCGGGATGCGTCCCACCTTGTCGGCGCCGATCGCGGTGAACCAGATGGTGTCGTCGTGGGTGGCGCAGATGCCGACGGGACCGGCCGCCCGGGTGGGCACCTCCCGCGTGGTGAGCGTACCCGCCGCGTCGATCCTGCCGATCGCGTTGGCCCGGTTCATCGTGAACCACGTGGCACCGTCGGGGCCCGCCGTGATCATCGACGGCATGCCCCCGACGGGCCACTGGTCCACCAGGCCACCCTCGAGGTCACCCACGATGCGCCCCACGGTGCCCGCACCGGTCGTCGTGAACCACACGTTGCCGTCCGCGCCGACGGCGATGCCGAAGGGCGCACTGCCGCTGGGCAATTCGATCATCGACTGGGCACCGTCGACCGTGATGCGCCCGATCGCGTCGTCGCCGGCGCGGGTGAACCAGAGCGCGCCGTCGGACGCCGCCGTGATCTGCGACGGCTTGCTGCCGTCCCCCACCGGGAACGTCCGTGCGGTGCCGGTCGCGGTGACGCGCGCGACGGCGCCGCCATGGACCAGCGTCACCCAGGCCGCACCGTCCGGGCCCGCCGCGACGGCGTACGGCCCACCGTCGAGGGCCACCTCGAGGATGCGGCTACTCACCGGCTCGATCGCCCCATCACGCCAGCGTGACCAGCCCGAGTTCGTCGTCGGCCGCCAGCAGCGGATGATGCGGCAGCACGCGCACCGTGTACCCGACCGGGCCCGCGATCGGCAGCGGGGTCGTGGTGGTGAACACCTCGAGCCCGCCGTCGACGCTGCCGGTGTGCGTCATGGGGTAGGTCTCGGGCGCCACCAGGTCGTCGCCCGCGTCGACGCGTCCCACCACGGCCTGCACCGTGACTTCGTCCGGCGTCAACCCGGCCAGCCGGACCGTGGCCGTCAGGGTCAGCTCGGAGCCCAGCAGTGGGGTGTCGGGCAGGCCATAGCTGTCCACCTCGGCGATTTCGATCTTCGGCCACGCCTCCTCCGCACGTCGCCGAAAGTCGGCCAGGCCCCGCGCGGCGCCGAAGGGCACCCCGTCGACGTCCTCGATGGTGCGGTGCAGCGACCGCGCCGCGGGCACGTAGTACTGCTCGGTGTAGTCCCGCACCATCCTCGATGCCAGCACCTTGGGCCCGAGCACCTGCAGCGTGTGCCGCACCATCTCGACCCACCGCGTCGGCACGCCGTGCTCGTCGCGCTCGTAGAACTTCGGCGTCACCGCGTTGGCCAACAGGTCGTACAGCGCGGCGGCCTCGAGGTCGTCGCGACGCGATTCGTCGAGCCCGTCGGCCGTCGGGATCTCCCAGCCGTTCTCGCCGTCGTACCACTCGTCCCACCACCCGTCGCGGATCGAGAGGTTCAGACCGCCGTTGAGCGCGCTCTTCATGCCCGACGTACCGCATGCCTCCAACGGGCGCAGCGGGTTGTTCAGCCAGACGTCGCAGCCCCAGTACAGCAGCCTTGCCATCGACATGTCGTAGTCGGGCAGGAACGCGATCCGGTGGCGCACCTCGGGGCGGTCGGCGAACCGGACCACCTGCTGGATGAGCGCCTTGCCGCCGTCGTCGGCGGGGTGCGACTTGCCCGCGACGATCAGCTGGACGGGACGCTGCTCGTCGAGCAGCAAGGCCTCGAGCCGCTCGGGGTCGCGCAACATCAGCGTCAGCCGCTTGTAGGTGGGCACGCGTCGCGCGAACCCGATGGTCAGCACACCGGGATCGAAAGCCTTGGCGATCCAACCCAATTCGGCTTCGGCGGCACCGCGTTCCAACCAGGACCTGCGCAGCCGGTCCCGGACGTCGGCGATCAGCAGCTCCCGCAGCTGCGAGCGGATCCACCACAGGTGTCCCGGATCGACCTGCTGCAGCCGCTGCCAGGTGTCGGGTTCACTCAGGGAGCCCAGGTCGTCACTGCCCAGCAGTTCGCGGCCGAGCTGCACCCACTGCGGTGCCGCCCACGTGGGCGCGTGCACGCCGTTGGTGATGGAGCCGATGGGCACCTCGTCGGCGTCGAAACCTTGCCACAGCTCGTTGAACATGCCGCGGCTCACGTGACCGTGCAGCAGCGAGACGCCGTTGGCCCGCTGGGCCAACCGGAGTCCCATGTGCGCCATGTTGAACTTGGTGGGGTCGTCCTCAGCGCCGAATGCGAGGATCCGGTCCACCGAAACACCCGGCAGCAGAGCGTCGTTCGAACCGGTGCCACCGAAGTAGCGTTCGACGAGTTCCCGTGGGAACCGGTCGATGCCCGCGGGCACCGGCGTGTGCGTGGTGAACACCGTCGAGGAGCGCACCACTGCCAGCGCCGTGTCGAAGTCCAAGCCGCCGTCGGTGACCAGCTCGCGAATGCGCTCGGTACCGAGGAAGCCGGCATGCCCCTCGTTCATGTGGAAGACCTGCGGTTCGGGCAGCCCCTCCACCGCGGTGAAGGCGCGGATGGCGCGGATGCCGCCGATGCCGGCCAGGATCTCCTGCTTGATGCGGTGTTCCTGGTCGCCGCCGTAGAGCCGGTCGGTGACGCTGCGCAGTTCGTGATCGTTCTCGGGGATGTCGGAATCCAAGAGCAGCAGCGGGATTCGCCCGACCTGTGCGATCCACACCCGGGCGTGGAGTTCCCCGTCGGGGATGGCCAGCCGCACCAGGACGGTCTGCCCGTCGGCGTCGGTCAGCAGCCGCAACGGCAGTCCCTGCGGGTCGAGTGACGGGTAGTTCTCGTGCTGCCACCCGTCGGCCGTCAGCGACTGCCGGAAGTAGCCGGAGCGGTAGTAGAGCCCCACGGCGATCAGGGGCAGACCGAGGTCGGACGCCGACTTGAGATGGTCGCCCGCCAGGATGCCCAAACCGCCCGAGTAGTTGGGCAGCACCTCGGCCACGCCGAACTCCATCGAGAAGTACGCGATGCCGGTGGGCCACGAGGCGCCCCCGGACGCGTTGCCCTGCATCTCCTGGTACCACCGCGGACTGTTCAGGTAGTCGTCGAGGTCGGCGGCGAGGTTGTCGAGCCGCAGCAGGAAGTCACCGTCGGTGGCGAGGTGGTCGAGCCGCTTGGGGCTGACCGCTCCGAGGAGCGCCACCGGGTCGGCCCCCACCTGACGCCAGAGGTCGGGGTCGATGCTGGCGAACAGGTCTTGGGTCGGCTTGTCCCAGGACCAGCGGAGGTTGACCGACAACCGTTCGAGCGCTGCGAGACGCTCGGGCAGGTGGGCGCGGACGGTGAACCGGCGAAGGGCTTTCACGCGGATTCACCTTACTAAGGTTTCGCGCCGTGCGAGCCCGCCACGACGGGATCACATCATCTCCGGAGGTCCCGCGATGTTGTGTCGGACACTACGGTGGGTATAGAGCGCGACAGAGACTTTTCAGGCTGTTCAGGAACGAAACGTCACCGCGCGGCCGTACCGGTCGCGCCTGCGTAAGGAGTTTTGGTGGTCGCCGGTCGAATCGGAATCGATGACGTCGCGCCCGTGGTCTCGAATGGGCGGTTCCCCGCCAAGGCCGTGGTGGGCGAGGTGGTGCCGGTCAGCGCCGCCGTCTGGCGGGAAGGCCACGACGCGGTTGCCGCGACCCTGGTGGTGCGCTACCACGGCACTTCGTACCCGGCGCTGGCCGACGCTCCCCCGGGCTTGCAGTCGCCGGAGGCGGAACCCGTGCCCATCGAGAACATCGTCACCCCGTCGCCCAAGGTCAAGCCACAGCACCTCCCGATGACGCTCGGGCGCGAACCGGACGTGTTCCACGGCAGCTTCACCCCCGACACGGTCGGGCTGTACACCTACCGGGTCGACGGCTGGGGAGATCCGCTGAGCACGTGGCGCAAGGCCGTCACCGCCAAGCTCGACGCCGGCCAGAGCGAGGCCGAGCTGGACAACGACCTCCTCGTCGGCGCGCAACTGCTGGAACGCGCTGCCACGGGCGTCCCGCGCCAGGACCGCTATCCGCTGATCGAGGCCGCGGCCCGACTGCGCGAGCCCGGGGACCCGTTCGTCCGCGCGGGCGAAGCGCTCGGCACCGCGGTGGCCGAGTTGCTGCGGCAGTATCCACTGCGCGAACTCATCACGCGCGGTGAGCAATACGGCGTCTGGGTGGACCGTCCGCTGGCCCGGTTCAGCGCCTGGTATGAGCTGTTCCCCAGGTCCACGGGCGGCTGGGACGCCGACGGGCACCCCGTCCACGGCACCTTCGCCACCGCCGCGCAGGCCCTCCCCCGCGTGGCACGGATGGGTTTCGACATCGTCTACTTGCCGCCCATCCATCCCATCGGCAAGGTGCACCGCAAGGGCAGGAACAACAGCGTGACGGCCGAACCCGGCGACGTGGGATCGCCGTGGGCCATCGGCAGCAAGAAGGGTGGCCACGACGCGGTGCATCCCAAGCTCGGGACCATCGACGACTTCGACGCGTTCGTCGCCGCAGCCCGCGACAACGGCCTCGAGGTGGCCCTCGACCTCGCCTTGCAGTGCGCGCCCGACCATCCGTGGGCCAAGGACCACCCGGAGTGGTTCACGGTGCTGCCCGACGGCACCATCGCCTACGCCGAGAATCCGCCCAAGAAGTACCAGGACATCTATCCGCTCAACTTCGACAACGACCCGGCCGGGCTCTACGCCGAGGTGCTGCGCGTGGTGAAGTACTGGGTGTCGCACGGCGTCAAGGTCTTTCGTGTCGACAACCCTCATACGAAGCCGCCGAACTTCTGGGCCTGGCTGATCGGGGAGGTGAAGCGCACCGACCCGGACGTGCTGTTCCTGGCCGAGGCGTTCACGCGGCCCGCGCGCCTCTTCGGCCTGGCCAAGCTGGGCTTCACGC
This sequence comes from Mycobacterium sp. DHQP2018-32-09, assembly GCF_058148405.1. Lineage (NCBI taxonomy): Bacteria > Bacillati > Actinomycetota > Actinomycetes > Mycobacteriales > Mycobacteriaceae > Mycobacterium > Mycobacterium sp. DHQP2018-32-09. Next base: position 56,299 of record NZ_JBYVYK010000032.1, read on the forward strand.
AGTCCTACACGTACTACACGTGGCGCACCGCGAAGTGGGAGCTGACCGAGTTCGGCGAGTCGATCGCCGAGCACGCCGACTACTCGCGACAGAGCCTGTGGACCAACACGCCCGACATCCTCCACGAGAGCCTGCAGCACGGCGGTCCGGGGATGTTCGCCATCCGGGCGGTGATGGCCGCGACCATGAGCCCTACGTGGGGCGTCTACTCGGGGTACGAACTGTTCGAGGGCACCGCCGTGCGCGAGGGCAGCGAGGAGTACCTGAACTCCGAGAAGTACGAGCTGCGGCCCCGCGACTTCGAGGGGGCATTGGCCAAGGGCGAGTCGTTGGAGCCATTCCTGGCCCGGCTCAACGAGATCCGTCGCCTCCACCCGGCACTGGCCCAGCTGCGCACCATCACGTTCCACACCATCGACAACGACGCGCTGCTGGCCTACAGCAAGTTCGACCCGGTCACCGGGGACTGCGTCCTGGTGGTGGTGACGCTGAACGCGTTCGCACCCGAGGAGGCGACGTTGTGGCTGGACATGGCCGCATTGGGTATGCACGACTGGGACCGGTTCTGGGTCCGTGACGAGATCACGGGCGACGAGTACCAGTGGGGCCAGTCCAACTACGTGCGCATCGATCCCGCCCGGGCGGTGGCGCACGTCCTGAACATGCCGTCGATCTCCGACGAGAAGCGGCTCAACCTGTTGCGGAGGGAGTGACTTCATGACCCGCACGAACCCATTCACCAGCCAGTACCTACGACCCAACGGCAGCGATCTGGGCCGGCTGCTCGCCGGCGAACACCACGACCCACACTCGATCCTGGGTGCGCACGAGTACGTCGACCACACCGTGATCCGCGTGCTGCGACCCAACGCCACCGAGGTCACGGCGCTGATCGGCGGGGAACGCTACCCGTTCCAGCACGTCGAGGACGCGCTGTTCGCGGCCGCCGTGCCCATCACCGACCTGGTCGACTACCGCGTCGAGGTGACCTACCCCGACGGCCACACCCATACCAGCGCAGACGCCTACCGGTTCCTGCCGACGCTCGGTGACATCGACATGCACCTGTTCGCCGAGGGGCGACACGAGCGGCTCTGGGAGGTGCTGGGGGCCCACCCGCGGCAGTACACCACCGCCGACGGCCAGGTCGACGGCGTCTCGTTCGCGGTGTGGGCGCCAAACGCTAAGGGCGTCACGCTGATCGGCGAGTTCAACCACTGGGGCGGCAACGAGGCGCCACTGCGCAGCCTCGGCTCGTCGGGCGTGTGGGAGGTGTTCTGGCCGGGCTTTCCCACCGACGGGCTGTACAAGTTCCGCGTTCACGGTGCCGATGGCTCGGTGGTCGACCGCGCCGACCCGATGGCGTTCGCCACCGAGGTTCCGCCGCAGACCGCATCGCGCGTCTTCCGCAGCGACTACACCTGGGACGACCAGGAGTGGATGGCAGAGCGGGCCCTCAAGAACGCCGTGTTCGAGCCGATGAGCACCTACGAGGTGCACCTGATGTCTTGGCGCCCCGGTCTGAGCTACCGCGAGCTGGCCGAACAGCTCACCGAGTACGTCGTCCGGCACGGCTTCACGCACGTCGAATTGCTCCCGGTCGCCGAGCACCCGTTCGGAGGGTCGTGGGGCTACCAGGTGACGTCCTACTATGCGCCGACGTCCCGGCTGGGCAACCCCGACGACCTGCGCTACCTGATCGACACGCTGCACCAGGCCGGCATCGGCGTCATCGTCGACTGGGTGCCCGCCCACTTCCCCAAGGACGCCTGGGCGCTCGGTCGCTTCGACGGCACGCCGCTCTACGAGCACTCCGACCCCCGCCGCGGTGAGCAACTCGACTGGGGCACCTACGTCTTCGACTTCGGCAGGGCCGAGGTGCGCAACTTCCTGGTGGCCAACGCCCTGTACTGGCTGCAGGAGTATCACGTCGACGGACTGCGCGTGGACGCCGTGGCCTCGATGCTCTACCTCGACTACTCGCGGCCGGAGGGCGGCTGGACGCCCAACGTGTACGGCGGCCGGGAGAACCTGGAGGCGGTGCAGTTCCTGCAGGAGATGAACGCGACGGTGCACAAGGTGGCGCCGGGCATCGTGACGATCGCCGAGGAGTCGACGTCGTGGCCCGGGGTGACACGGCCGACGAACCTTGGCGGACTTGGGTTCTCGATGAAGTGGAACATGGGCTGGATGAACGACACGCTGGCGTTCATCCAGCGCGATCCGATCCACCGCAGCTACCACCACCACGAGATGACGTTCTCGATGCTCTACGCGTACAGCGAGAACTACGTCCTGCCCATCAGCCACGACGAGGTGGTGCACGGCAAGGGCACGCTGTGGGGCCGGATGCCGGGCAACGACCACATGAAGGCCGCGGGCGTGCGCGGACTGCTCGCCTACCAGTGGGCCCACCCTGGCAAGCAGCTGCTGTTCATGGGTCAGGAGTTCGGACAGCGCGCCGAGTGGTCCGAGGAGCGCGGGCTCGACTGGTTCCAGCTCGACGAACAGGGCTTCTCGGACGGCATCCTGCGCATGGTGTCCGACATGAACGACGTCTATCAAAGTCGTCGGGCCCTGTGGTCACGCGACATCAGCCACGAAGGCTATTCGTGGATCGACGCCAACGACTCGGCCAACAACGTCCTGAGCTTCATGCGGTTCGGTGACGACGGTTCGATGATGGCTTGCGTCTTCAACTTCTCGGGCTCCGAGCACGCCAGCTACCGCCTGGGCTTGCCGCACGCCGGGACGTGGCGCGAGGTGCTCAACACCGATGCGACCAACTATCACGGTGCCGGGATCGGCAACTACGGCGCCGTCGAGGCCACCGACGAGCCGTGGCATGGTCGGCCCGCATCGGCCGTCATGGTGCTGCCGCCGCTCGGTGCACTGTGGTTCGAGCCCGAGGGCCCTCCGCCGGTCGCGTAGCACGGTCGCCGCGCGCTGGTTCGATGGCCATCGACGGCCGTCGACGACCTCAGTAGAGGGCGTTGGCCAGCGCGCGCCGTCCGGCGATCACCCGTGGGTCGTCGGGCGGGAACAGGTCGAACAACTCGACGAGCCGGGTGCGCACGCGGGTGCGTTCGTCACCGGCGGTGCGCTTGACGAGCGCGGTGAGGCGCTCGAACGCGGCGGTGGCATCGTCGCCGGCGATCTCCACGTCGGCCGCAGCGAAGGCCAGGTCGACGTCGTCGGGGGCGGCGGCCGCGGCCGCGATGGCATCGGCCGACTGCGTCATCGCCCGCTGGATGAACGAGATTTGACGCAACGCGTCCTTGGCCTCGGCCTGGGCCGCGGCAGTGGCAGCGGTGTCGTCGACGATGGCCTGGAACGCCGCCTCGGCAGCGTCCAATTCGCCGTCGTCCCACAGGTTCCTGGCGTGGTCGAGGGCGGGGTCGACCTGTTCGGCGGCCTGGGGACCGCCGCTCAGCTTGCCCGCGGTGGCCTGCAGCAGCGAGTCGATCCATGCCCGCAGCTGCTCGGGCGGCTGCGTGCCCTGGAAGCTGTCGAGCGGGCGCCCCGCGGCGATGGCGACGACCGTGGGCACACCCTGTACACCGAAGGCCTGCGCGATCTGCGGCACCACGTCGACGTTGACGGTCGCGAACGACCACGTACCGCCGTCCTGGTCGGCCAGCGCCGAGAAGACCTCGGCCAGCTGCGCGCTGGCGGGACTGCGCGGGGTCCACAGCAGCACGACCACGGGCACCTGCCCGGAACGGACCAGCACCTCGGCTTCGAAGTTCGCCTCGGTGATCTCGGTGCCACCGGAGCCCGAGGATCCGGCCGCGGCGCCGGAGGCCGACGGTGGGGGTTGTTTGAGTGCCGAGAGGTCGACGGCGCCTGCCAGCGCAGGACCGACGGGTCGTGGTCGCGTCACGCCGTCAAGTTTGGCACGTCGGTCACGACGCCGTCGGGGCACCCGCGGCTGAACCGACCGGGGAGATGCGGCCGGTGCGATCCGCCCACATGACGAAGATCACGCTGCCCAGCGGCACGATGCTGCCCAGCAACGCGAGCACCCACGTCAGCGGGCTCCACGTGCGCGCCACGCCGACCAGGACTGCGCCGACGAGGAAGGCGACGAAGATACCGCCGTGGATGGGGCCGAAGACCTTGACGCCCACCTCGGTGGGCGCCGAGGCCAGGTACTTGAAGTACATGCCCACCAGCAACCCGGCCCAGCTGAGCGCTTCGGCGATCGCGATCAGCCGGAACCAGCCCGCCACGCTGCGAACGTCATAGGTGTGTGCCATGCCGTCATTGTGCCCGACGCGCGCGCCAGCTACTACGCAGCGTCGTTGATCTGCTGAGAGGGTTCTCAGCGGCTCACGGCCTGCGCAGGATCAGGGCGTCACCCTGCCCGCCTGCGCCGCACAACGCGGCGACGGCGTAACCCGAGCCGCGCCGCGCCAATTCCAAGGCGGCATGCAGGGTGATCCGCGCGCCCGACATGCCGATGGGGTGTCCGATGGCGATGGCCCCACCGTTGACGTTGACCTTCTCGGCGTCGACGCCGAGTTCCTTCGTCGACGCCAACGCCACCGCGGCGAATGCCTCGTTGATCTCGATCACGTCGAGCTGGCCGACGTCGATGCCCTCGCGCGCGATCGCCTTCTTGATGGCGTTCGCCGGCTGGCTCTGCAACGTCGAGTCGGGGCCGGCCACCACGCCGTGGGCACCGATCTCGCACAGCCACGTCAACCCGAGCGACTCGGCCTTCGCCTTGCTCATCACGACCACGGCGCACGCGCCGTCGGAGATCTGCGACGCCGATCCGGCGGTGATCGTGCCGTCCTTGCGGAACGCCGGGCGCAGTCCCGCGAGCGACTCGACCGTGGTGTTCGCGCGGATGCCTTCGTCCTCGGCGAACTCGATCGGGTCGCCCTTGCGCTGCGGGATCGACACCGGCACCACCTCGTCGGCGTACACGCCGTCCTTCCACGCCGCGGCGGCCAGCCGGTGCGACCGCGCCGCCACCTCGTCCTGCTGCTCCCGGGTGAAGCGGTCCTGGTCGTTGCGCTGCTCGGTCAGGGCGCCCATGGGCTGATCGGTGAACACGTCGTGCAGCCCGTCGTAGGCCATGTGGTCGAGCACCGTCACGTCGCCGTACTTGTAGCCCGACCGGGAGTCCATCAGCAGGTGCGGCGCCTTCGACATCGACTCCTGGCCGCCGGCCACCACCACCTCGAACTCACCGGCGCGAATCAGCTGGTCTGCCAACGCGATCGCGTCGATGCCGGACAGGCACATCTTGTTGATCGTCAGGGCGGGCACGTCCCAGCCGATGCCCGCCGCCACGGCGGCCTGCCGGGCAGGCATCTGACCGGCGCCGGCGGTCAGCACCTGGCCCATGATGACGTAGTCCACCGCCGACGCCGATACGCCGGCACGCTCGAGCGCGCCCTTGATCGCCACGGCCCCCAGATCGCTGCCCGAGAAGTCCTTGAGCGATCCCATCAACTTGCCCACCGGGGTCCGCGCACCTGCCACGATCACCGACGTCGTCATCTAAAACCTCCGAAATGTGCGACATGTTTGACTAGACACCGAACGGGGAACTGTGTGGCCTAGCACACATTCCACAATCGTCTACCCAGAGGTTACCGTCGAGACATGACCACCGAGCACGTAGATGCCCGTCCGGCACTCGCAAGCGCCCTGGTGACGGCCATCGATCACGTCGGCATCGCCGTCCCCGACCTGGACGCGGCCATCAAGTGGTACCACGACCACCTCGGCATGATCGTGCTCCACGAAGAGGTCAACGACGACCAGGGAATTCGCGAGGCCATGCTGGCCGTGCGGGCCGCTCCCAAGGGCAGCGCCCAGGTGCAGCTGATGGCTCCGCTCGACGAATCGTCGACCATTGCGAAGTTCCTCGACAAGCGCGGCCCCGGGCTGCAGCAGTTCGCCTATCGCACCAGCGACCTCGATGCGCTCTCGAACCGCCTGCGCGAGCAGGGAATCCGGTTGATCTACGACGCTCCCCGCCGCGGCACGTCGAACTCGCGGATCAACTTCATCCATCCCAAGGACGCCGGCGGCGTGCTCGTCGAACTCGTCGAGCCTGCGGGCACCTCCGAGCACTAGGCCCGATCAGGACCAGCGTCGGGTCGGCCCCCGGGTGCGGCGGTTCGCCCAGCACGGCGCATGCCAATGCCGTCGATCCTCGGCTGCCGCCTCGCCCATCCCGGCGGGCCACACCACCACGTGACCGATGCCGGGGCGAATCTCGTGGTCACAACCCGGGCAGCGGTAGGTCTTGACCGCCCGCGCCGCGGAGACCGTGCGCACCTCGTAGTCGTGGCCGTCGGGGCCCACGTCCGTGCGCGAACCGTCGAACACCAGTGGCCGAGCCTGCCGGCGCCACTTCGAACCGCGGTTCTTGCCCATGGGTCGCCGTTCGCTCAGAACAGCCGGAACTCGCTGGAGTCCAAGCCCCGCATCTGATCGTAATCCAGTGTCACACAGCGGATTCCGCGATCCGTTGCCAACGTGCGCGCCTGCGGCTTGATCTGCTGCGCAGCGAACACCCCGCTCACCGGAGCCAACACGCTGTCGCGGTTGAGCAGGTCGAGGTACCGGGTGAGCTGCTCGACGCCGTCGATCTCGCCCCTGCGCTTGATCTCGACGGCCACCGACCGTCCCTGCTCGTCGCGGCACAGCAGGTCCACCGGGCCGATCGCCGTCATGTACTCCCGCCGCACCAGCGTGTAACCGACACCCAGCAGTTCGACGTGTTCGGCGAGCAACTCCTGTAGGTGCGCCTCCACGCCGTCCTTGACCAGTCCCGGGTCGACGCCCAGTTCGTGACTGGAGTCGTGCTCGACGTCCTCCACGGTGATCCGCAGTTGCTCACCGGCCTTGTTCTGCACCACCCACACGAGGTCGGCGCCGCCCGCGTCCCCCTCCTCGGTGACCCAGCAGGGCGGGCTCATCCAGTTGAGCGGCTTGTAGGCGCGGTCGTCGGCGTGCACGCTCACCGACCCGTCGGCCTTGAACAGCAGCAGCCTCCGGGCGGACGGGAGGTGAGCGGTGAGCCGACCCACGTAGTCGACGGTGCATTGAGCAATGACGAGCCGCACCGAACCACCATAGAGGGCGCACGACGTCACTAGGCTGACGCCACGATGACCGACGACAAGAGCACGGCTCAACGCCTCGGCGTGATACTGGAACGGGTCACGAGCCAGAGCGGCAAGGTGCCGGACGACTCGGAGTACGGGTCGTGGATCCTCGGCCGCGTCTCGGAGAGCCAGCGTCGGCGCCGCATTCGCATCCAGCTGATCCTCACGACCTTCGTCGTCGTCGCGAACCTCATCGGCGTCGGGGTGGCGCTGCTGGTGGTCACGGTCACCTTCCCGGTGCCCAGCGTGTTCGATTCGCGCGTGCTGTGGATCACGTTCGCCGTGGCGCCCGCCTACATCGTGCTGGCGTTCCTCGTCGGCGTCATCTGGGCCACCAATCGCGTGATCACCAACGTGCGGTGGGCCATCGAGGAGCGCGAGCCCAGCCCCGGCGACCTGCGCAAGACGTTCCTCGCGCCGTGGCGGCTCACCCGCGTGCTGCTGGTCCTGTGGGCGGCCGGCACGCTGCTGCTGACCCTGCTCTTCGGCCTGCAGGACAGTCAGTTCGTGCCGAAGGTGCTGTTGGGCATCAGCTTTCCCGGCATCGTCGTCTCGGCGAGCTGCTACCTGTTCACCGAGTTCGCCCTGCGGCCCGTCGCCGCGCAGGCCCTCGAGGTGGGGCCGCCGCCCCGCCGCTTCGCGCCGGGCATCATGGGCCGCACGCTCATGGTGTGGCTGCTCGGATCCGGCGTGCCGGTGCTGGGCATCCTGTTGGCGGCCATCATCACGCTGACGCTGCGCATCGTGTCACCCACGCAGTTCACCGTCGCGGTGATGATCCTGGCGTCGTTCGCCCTGGTCTTCGGCTTCATCCTGATGTGGATCCTGGCGTGGCTCACCGCCACCCCGGTCCGGGTGGTGCGCTCGGCGCTCAACCGCGTCGAACGCGGAGACCTGGACACCAACCTCGTGGTCTTCGACGGCACCGAACTCGGGCAGTTGCAGCGGGGCTTCAACTCGATGGTCGACGGGCTGCGGGAGCGCGAACGCGTTCGCGACCTCTTCGGCAGGCACGTGGGCCGCGAGGTGGCCGCGCTCGCCGAGCAGGAGCGACCGAAGCTCGGCGGCGAGGAACGCCACGCCGCCGTCGTCTTCGTCGACGTCATCGGGTCCACGAAGCTGGTCACCAGCCGGCGGGCCGTCGAGGTCGTCGAATTGCTCAACCGCTTCTTCGCCGTCATCGTCGACGAGGTCGACCGCCATCACGGCCTGGTCAACAAGTTCGAGGGCGACGCGGTGCTCGCGGTGTTCGGCGCCCCGGTATCGCTGGACAACGCCGAGGAAGAAGCGCTCTCGGCGGCGCGCGCCATGGCCGAGCGGCTGCGTACCGAGGTCCCCGAACTCGAGGCCGGGATCGGGGTCGCCGCAGGCCAGGTGGTCGCGGGCAACGTCGGCGCCAAGGAGCGCTTCGAATACACCGTGATCGGTGGCCCCGTCAACGAGGCTGCCCGGCTGTGTGAGCTGTCCAAGGAGATCGACGGCCGGTTGGTGGCGTCGGCCGACACCGTGCGTGGCGCAGGCGAACCCGAGAGCGGTCGCTGGTGTTTGGGCACGGCCGTGACACTGCGAGGTCACGATGTGCCAACGACGCTCGCCACGCCGGTCGGAGCCGCATCCGCGCAGGTCGACGCGCGTTAGCCTCGGGTCGTTCACAGGCAAGACCCAGGCGTTCCGAGTGCCTGCTGCCGGTACCGAGAGGGTTTCCCATGGCGTTCACACTGCGTCTTGCCGCGTCTTCGTTGGCCGCCCTGGCGGCCGTCACGGCACTGGCCCCCCTCGCCGCAGCCGATCCCGACATCGACGGCGAATCGGCCTCGTCGGTGATCTCGCAGTTGCAGGAGCAGGGGTACACGGTGTCGGTCGACGGCGTCCCCAGCGGTGACGCCACCAAGCTGACCGCGTGCGTCGTCACCAAGATCAACGGCGGCGGCGGCGTGCAGGCCGACCCCACCACCACCTCACCGGTATCGGTCGAGGTGGCGTGCCCCATCACCCGCGGTTAGTCAGCTCCGGCCCGGGGTCGCCTGGGCGAGCCAGGCGCGCCCTTCCTTCGCCGCGCGCACCAGCGCGCCGTACTCCCCCAGGTAGTCGGCGACGGCACCGACGGCGGGCAGCGCTCCCAGCATCCGGAAGATCCGCCGCGGTTGCGACCGCTTGACCAACTCGGCGTTGATGGCCCGCAGCTGTCCCGCGATCTCCCAGAGCGCCCGCGCCACACCCCGCCCCGAGCGCTCCACCTCCACCGGTGGTTCGACGTCCGCGGCGCCGGCGGGCGCGCTCAGATCGCGATCGCACAGCACGGCCGCCAGCAGCCGCACCTGCTCTCCACGGTCGGTGACGTCGTGCTCGCGGGCCACCGCGCACAGCACCACCGCCTGGCTGGCGAAACCGAGGGCATCCTGGATCGGCAGCCTGTCGGCCACCGCACCGAGGACGCCCGGGAACGCGACGATCGCGGTGTTCAACGCCCCGATGCGATGCACCCACCAGTCGACGCGCTCGTCGACGCCCATCTCGTGCCACGACTGCGTGCCGGGCACGTCCGCGACGTCGAGTGCCCACGCGGCGGCGTCGAGCGCACGTCCCATCGGGTCCGCGGAGCCTCGGCGGCGCGCCTTGAGCCCCACGGGATCGGACTCCAGGAGGTCGAGCAGCGGGTTCACCACCGCGACCACTCGCGCCAGCACGCAGGCCACCCTGGCGTCGTCGATGGTGGCCGAGGGCGTCGGAAGCACGTTCACCTGGCAGTCCTCGCGATCATGCCCAGTTCATTGCCTGCTCGCGCACGGATCAAACGCAGGGCGCTCACACCGCGTCCTGCTGGGCAGGCGGGTGCCCGGCCAGCGCGCCGACCACGTAGTCGGCGGCCTGCCCGGCCATGCCGTTGTCCTTGTAGCTGCTGTGCGCGGCACGGTCCAGCCCACCCGGCCAGCACACGGGGTCACCGGAGGCGCACAGCTGCAGCGTCTTGCCCACGTAGGACGGCCCCACGCCGATCGGCGGCGCGCCGTGGTCGACCAGGTTGACGAACCACGCCGACGGGGTACCGAACAGCACCACGGCGGCGACGTGCGAGCCGACGTTCTCTGGCATGGGACCACCGAAACCGGCCGGCATCACGATCCCCGGGGGAACCGCCGCCTCCGTCGAGTAGGCCGCGACCGCGGCACCCTGGGAGTAGCCACCCAGGACGACCTTGGTGTCGGGGCAGCTCGCCACCGTGGCTTCGACGTGGTTGGTGGCGTCGACGATGCCGTCGGCCGCCTGCTGGAAGTCCAGCGACGCCGGGTAGTTCACGCCGTACGCGCTGACGCTCTTGCCCGGCAGCCGGGCGGTGAGGGCGTCGACGAACGCCTGTCCGGTGGCACCGACGCCGGGTGCCTCGAACGTTCCCCTGGCGAACACCACGTCGACGTCGGCACACGCCGGTCCGGGCTCGGCAACCGCGACGCCGGCCGCCTGGGGACCCAGCACCGCCGCCAGGGACACGCCGGCCGCGGCCAGCCCGCGCAGCGCCTTCCGGGTGCGGTCGGGACGCCCGGCCGCCGCGGTGCAATCGGTGGTGCCCGTGCTGATGATCATCGTCGTTCCCCTCGCCGTGGTGGTCGCCGTGTTGGCTGGTCACAGAATCCCCGACCGGAAGCCCTGCCACATCGGCGCTGACGCCCACCGTCGCGACCGGGTGACCACCACGGCCCGGTAGGGCTAGCAGGTACGACACGTCGTGGGGCGGGGACGCGAACGTGTTTGCCGCGCGAGGACAGGTTGGGCTCGTCGCCTGCGGGGGCGGTAGTAGAGTGCCAGCGGGGCTACGTGACCGAGGTCGCACCACCCTCGAGGGATTGAGCGCACAGTCTCGCGACCGACCAGTGATCGGCAGCACGTGAGGACCTGAGTGAACCAGCCCGACGACGACTACGTCCCGGTCGGCACACCCATCGATCTCGACAACTGCGCCCGCGAACCGATCCACGTCCCCGGCAGCATCCAACCCCGGGGCGTGCTGGCGGTGGTGCGCGAGCCCGACTTCACCGTGCATCAGGTCAGCGCCAACGTCGCCGACCTGCTGGGCCGCTCCGTCGAGAGCGTGCTAGGGGCCCACCTGTCGTCGATGATCGGCCCCGACCAGGCGCATCGCGTCGCCTTGGCGGCGGAGGCCTTCGGCGACCTTCGCCAGCGCAACCCGCTCGAGTGCACGGTCGAGGTCCGCGGTCACCGGCAGCCGTTCGACGTCATCCTGCACCGCGAGCCTGACGGCGTCCTGCTCGTGGAGATCGAGGCGGCGTTCGGGGAGCGACCATTTTCCTTTCCCAATACCTATCAGGCCGTGCGCAGTTCGATCGAACGGCTGAACCGCGCCACGTCGCTACAGGAGCTCTACGACACCGCCGCGCAGGCCGTTGCGGACCTCACGGGCTTCGATCGCGTGATGGTGTACCGCTACGACCGCGACTACAACGGTGAGGTGGTCGCCGAGGTCAAACGCGATCACCTCAACTCCTTTCTGGGACTGCACTATCCGGCATCCGACATCCCCGCGCAGGCGCGGGCGATGTACGAGAAGAGCTGGCTGCGGCTGATCTCCGACGTCGACTACACGCCTGCCCCGCTGATCCCGGCTCTCGATCCCGTGACCGGTGGGCCACTGGATCTCACGCATGCCACCCTGCGGAGCGTGTCGCCCATCCACATCGAGTACCTCCGCAACATGGGCGTCCGCGCCTCGATGTCGATCTCGCTGTTGCGGCACGGTCGCCTGTGGGGTCTCATCGCGTGCCACCACTACTCCGGGCCGCACCTGCCGCCCTACGGCGCGAGGGCCGCCGCGGAGTTCCTCGGCTCCACGCTGTCGCTGCGCCTGGTCGACCAGTTCGAGGCCAATCAGCTGCGGGTCCGGCTGGCAGCGCAGGCGGTGCTGGCGAAGCTGATGGCGGCGACGCTCGACGACGCCGAGCCGATCGCCGCGGCACTGCTCGCGGCGCCGGACCTGCTGGACCTCGTGCCGGCCGACGGCGTCGCCGTGCGGATCGGCGACGATCTGCGAGTCCGCGGTTCGGTGCCCCCGCCCGACGTCGTGGCCGCCGTGCTGCAGTGGGCGCGCGGCGCGGGCGAGGAGGTCGCCCACAACGACTGTCTCGCCGACGAATTCGCCGAACTCGACCTCGATCCGCAGGTGGCTGCAGGAGCCTTGGCCCTGCACCTGCCGGACGGGCAGTACGTCGTGTGGTTCCGGCGTGAGGTGCTGCGATCGGTCGACTGGGGCGGCGATCCGCACAACAAGGCGATCGCGGTGCAGGAGGGCGACGGCGTGCGCATCAGTCCGCGCAAGTCGTTCGAACGGTGGCGCGAGATCGTGCAGCGGTGCGGCGAACCCTGGACCGACGTGGAGATCGAATCGGCCGAGGCCCTGCGCAGGCATTTGGTCGAGACGCTGTACCGGCGCACCCGCGAGACGCTGCGCATCGCCGAGCGGTTGCAGCGTAGCTTGCTGCCCGAATCCATTCCCACACTGGCGAACTGGACGCTCTCGGCACATTACGAACCTGCGGCGGGCGGACGCGTCGGGGGCGACTGGTACGACGCGTTCGAGCTGCGAGACGGACGGTTGATCATGCTGCTGGGCGACGTCGCCGGTCACGGCCTGGTGGCCGCGGGCACCATGGCGCAGCTGCGCAACGCCCTGCGGGCACAGCTGTTCGCCGGCGCGACCCCGGCGGAGGCGCTCGACCAGCTCAACGCGTTCGGCGTGCACATGGTGCGGCGCGTGTTCGCGACGGTCATCGTCACGCGGGTCGACCTCCAGTCCGGTCTCGTGGAGGCCGCGTCGGCGGGTCACCTCATGCCGTACCTGACGGGTGCCGGCGCCGCGGCACACCAGGCGCCCATCAGGCTCTCACCGCCCATCGGGATCCGGAACATGACGTACGCCCCGAGTTCGTTCACCATCGCCCCCGGCCATGGCATGGTGATGTATTCCGATGGCCTCGTGGAGCGCCGGGACGCCTCGATCGACGACGGCCTGGACCGGCTCGCCCGTCTCCTGGACGGCTCGGGCTTGAAGATCGCGACCGACATCTCGATGTCCATGGCCACCAACGCGACCGACGACGACGTCACCATCCTCACGTTGCACCGGCACTGACCTTCCGCCCTCGACCTCGATGTCGCTTTTCCGCTAGTGCACTCCGCCCTCGGCATGCCATGGTCGAGGGGTGCACGACGACTTCGACCGGTGCTACCGGGCGGTCCAATCCAAGGACGCGCGGTTCGACGGCTGGTTCGTCACCGCCGTCCTGACCACCGGCATCTACTGCCGGCCGAGCTGTCCGGTGCGACCGCCACGGCCGGCCAACGTGCGCTTCCTACCGACGGCCGCGGCAGCGCAGGCCGCCGGCTTCCGGGCCTGCAAGCGCTGTCGACCGGATGCGTCACCCGGGTCGCCGGAGTGGAACGTCCGCGGCGACGTGGTGGCGCGGGCCATGCGGCTCATCGCGGACGGGACCGTGGACCGCGACGGCGTGCGGGGTCTGGCCGCGCACCTGGGCTACACCACGCGGCAACTGGAGCGTCTCTTGCTGGCCGAGGTCGGCGCCGGGCCGCTGGCGTTGGCCCGCGCTCAACGCAGCCAGACCGCCCGCGTCCTCATCGAGACCACCCACCTGCCCTTCGGCGACGTGGCCTTCGCGGCGGGGTTCACCAGCATTCGGCAGTTCAACGACACCGTGCGGGCGGTGTGCGCGATGACGCCCACCGAGTTGCGCACCCGTGCTCGCGCGAGGTTCGGTGACGCGGCCGCGGGGCCGAGCACGGGAACCCTGTCGTTGCGGCTGCCCGTGCGGGCGCCGTTCGCATACGAGGGTCTGTTCGGGCACCTGGCCGCCAGCGCGCTCCCCGGGGTGGAGGAGGTGCGCGACGGTGCATACCGGCGCACGTTGACCCTTCCGTCGGGTGGTGGGTTGCTGAGCCTGCGCCCCGCCGCCGATCACGTGCGGTGCGAGATCACGCTCGACGACGTGCGCGACCTCGCGACTGCGATCGCGCGGGCGCGTCGACTGCTGGATCTGGACGCCGATCCGGAGGCCGTGCTCGACGCGCTCTCCGAGGACGCGCATCTCGCGCCGATCGTCGCCAAGGCGCCCGGCCAACGGATTCCCCGCACGGTCGACGAACACGAACTCGCGATCCGCGTGGTCATCGGCCAGCAGGTCTCCATGAAGGCCGCACGCACCCACGGTGCGCGCCTCGCCCAGGTTTACGGAACACCGGTCACCGATCCCGTCGGCGGGCTCACGCACGCCTTTCCCGACGCCGGCCGACTGCTCGACGTCGATCCGGCGCATCTGCGGTTCCCGCGGTCGCGGCAACGCACCTTCGGCGCGTTGGTGCGGGCCCTCGCCGACGGCGACGTGGATCTGGGTCCCGGCTGCGACTGGGATCTCGCACGGCATCGACTGTTGGAACTCCCGGGCATCGGCCCGTGGAGCGCCGAGATGATCGCGATGCGCGGGCTCGGGGATCCCGATGCGTTTCCCGCCAGCGACCTGGGCGTCAAGGTGGCGGCGGCACAGGTGGGTCTGCCCGACGACGTCCGTGGTCTGACGGCGCACGGTGTCCGATGGCGACCGTGGCGGGCGTACGTGACGCAGCACCTCTGGGCCTCCCTGGACCACGAGGTCAACGTGTGGCCGCCGACGACGACGGCAAAGGGGGCCTGATGGACGTCTTGCAGATGCGCACGATCGACAGCCCGGTGGGCGTGATCACGCTGGCCGGCAGCGGCGGGCACCTCCGACACCTGCGGATGGTCGATCAGACGTACGAGCCGAACCGCGACGGGTGGGAGGCCGACGACGACGCCTTCGCCGACGTGGTGACCCAGCTCGACGCCTACTTCGCAGGCGATCTACTCGAGTTCGATCTCGACCTCGACCTGGTGGGTACGACGTTCCAGCGCACGGTGTGGACGGCGCTGCTCACCATTCCGTACGGGGAGACGCGCACCTACGGCCAGATCGCGCGCCAGATCGGGGCGCCCAGCGCCTCGCGTGCGGTGGGACTTGCCAACGGCCACAATCCGATCGGCATCATCGTCCCGTGCCACCGCGTGATCGGCGCCAACGGGAGCCTCACCGGATACGGCGGCGGGCTTTCGAAGAAACGGCAGTTGTTGGAGATGGAGCGCCGGCACTCGGCCCGCGTTCCGACCCTCTTCGACTGATCGTCGGAATTACCGTGATTCTCGAAAAGGCTGCGCCCATTCGTGAAATGGACATGAAAATGCCCGTACCCCTTGATCGGAATCAAGGGGTACGGGACTTAAAGGGTGTTCGGCGGTGTCCTACTTTTCCACCCGTGAGGGTAGTATCATCGGCGCTGGTAGGCTTAGCTTCCGGGTTCGGGATGGGACCGGGCGTTTCCCTGCCGCTATTACCGCCGTAACTCTAT
>NZ_JBYVYK010000033.1:0-5174 GCF_058148405.1 Mycobacterium sp. DHQP2018-32-09
CCGTGTGTGCGGCCGCGGTCACGGCGTGGCTGCTGGCTGCGGGCGCGCGGTCACGGCGCCGCGTCGATGGCCAGCGCCGCGTCCTCGACGGCGAGTTCGGGTCCACGGGGTAGCCATGCCAGCAGCGCCCACGGCACCGCCACCGGTTCCCCGCCCAACCCGAGTGCGGCGGCGGCCGCGTCGTCGCGGATGCCGTGCACCACGCCCCCGTCGGTGACCAGATAGCGCGGCCCGGCCCGCATCCCGTCGACGCCCCCGGCGGCGGCCACGGCGGTGACGTAGGCGCAGCGCCCCGCGGGCACCACGACGCGATCGATGCGCGGTCCCGCCCCGTCGGCCTGGGCCAGCGTCACCGCCGCCGGATCGGGGCCGGGGGCCTCGAGCAGGTCGGTGCGCGCGTGCACCGCGTCCCACCGCACGCAGACGGTCTGGGCGGTCACGGGCGGTGTCCGCGGGGCCCGGTCGTCCTCGGGCAGCAGGTCGAGCAGCGCCCGGGAGACGGGGTGCGGGAGCAGACCGTCGAGGCCCAGCGCGGCCACCAGCGCACGGTCGCGGAGGTCGACACGGGTGCGCACGCCGTCGTGTAGCACCGCGGTGCCGGCCGGGCCCTCACCGCGGGGCGTCACGAGCATCGCGGGCACGGGGTCCGCCCCGCCCGGCCCGCCGACGACGAGCGTGGTGTCGGTGCCGTCGCACACCGCCCAGGTGTCCCAGCGGGTCGGGACGCCGATGGTCGCCGGTGCCCCCGCGATGCCCACCGCGCCGCCGCGGGCCACGCCGGCCAACGCGTCCTCGCCGACGAGGACCGGTGGCGCCGACGAGCGCAGCAGCAGCCGCGCCGACGCGAGGTTCGGCGTGGGATGCCAGGTGTCACCGATCCGCACGTACAGGGCGCCCGAATCGCGCACCATGACGAAGTGCGCGTCGGCGAGCGTGCCGCGCGGGTGCAGCTGGGCGAGCACCACGCACGCGGCGACGACGACGGTCGCGACGGCGGCGCCGGCGCCCAGCGCCCACGTCTGGGCGCGCAGCGGGTCATCGTGCAGCGCAACGTCGCGGCGCATCAGCGCGTGCGCCATGCGGCGGCGCCGCAGCCGGTGTGCGCTCACCCGGAGCCAGCTCGACGGTCCACCCGACGTTCCACCCGACGTTTCACCCGACGTTCCAAAGGCCATGTGATCCCCCGGTGTCGACCCTAGGTGGCCGTGGGGGCCCGCCATCGCACCTAATCTCCGGCGGCATCTCCGGCGGCGGGACGTCTACCCGTGGTCCTCGCGCTGCCGCTCGCGGTAGGCCGCCACGTGCTGGCGATTGCCGCAGTTGCCGGTGTCGCAGAACATCCGGGATCGGTTGCGTGACAGGTCGACGAGGACCGCCTCACAGTCGGGTGCCGCGCACGCCTTGAGCCTGCGCAACTCCCCGGCCCGGATCAGGTCCGCGAACGCCATGGCCATCTCGGCGCCCATGCGTTGCCACAGTGGGTCGTGCACCGATGCCAGGTGCAGGTGCCATTCGGGCATCTCGGCGTGGCGCGTCAGCCACGGACTGGCGCGCGTGTCGGCGAGCAGCGCGTTGACCCGTTCGACGGTGCGCACCTCGTCGGCGGCGACGTCCCACAGCTCGCCGATGCGGCCGCGCAACCGGTGCACCGATTCCAGTTCGGCGTCGTCGCGGTCGCGCCGCCCCGTCCATCCGAAGGCGTCGAGGTAGGAGTCCAGCGCCGCGATGTCCGCCAGTCGATCGCCGTCCACCCGGGCGGTGTTGACCAGCACGCAGGCCGCGCGCAGTGTGAGTTCCGTGTCATGACTGAAATTCATTTGACTCGTTACTCCTCCGACGGCTAGCGTCACGACCGTCATTCATTTTACTCATGACGGCACGTTCGACGGGACCCAGGAGGTGGTGGTGAGCACGACGACCGCACGACGCGACGCCGCGTCGACGCACTTCCGGGCCGGCCTGCTGCTCGCGATCGGCTCGGCCTTCACATTCGCCCTCTCCGGCCCCTTGGCCAAGTCCCTCATGGAAGCCGGCTGGACCCCCACCGCCGCCGTGACCGCGCGGCTCGCCGGCGGTGCCCTGGCCATGGCGGCGTTCGCCACCCTCGTCAAACGCGACTGGGCCCGCGAGGCACTGCGGCACGCCAAGACCGTCGTCGCCTACGGCATCGTCCCGATCGCCGGGGTCCAGCTGTGTTACTACAGCGCCGTCGAACACCTGTCGGTGGGCGTCGCCCTGCTGTTGGAGTACGTCTCGCCGCTGCTGGTGGTCGGCTGGCTGTGGGCGCACACCCGGCGGCGACCAGCAACCCTGGTGCTCGCGGGCGTGGCACTCGCCATCGCGGGCATCGTGCTGGTGCTCGACGTCTTCTCCGGCGCCCACGTCAACGCCGTCGGCATCGCCTGGGGCATGGGCGCCGCGGTGTGCTCGGCGTGCTACTTCGTCATGTCGGATCGTGTCGCCACGGCCGGTGAGGCCGGAGACCGGGAACCGCTCGACCCCCTCACCCTCGCCGCGGGCGGACTGGTGGTCGGCGCGCTCGCCGTCGCACTGCTCGGCGTCACCGGCGCCCTGCCGCTGGCGTTCACCACCTCGTCGGTCGTGATCGCCGGGTGGACCACCTCGTGGCTGGTCCCCGTCGCGCTGCTGGCACTGGTACCCACGGCCGTCGCCTACACCATGGGCATCATGGCCATCACCCGACTCAAGCCGCGGTTCGCGTCGCTCGTCGCCCTCGCCGAGGTGCTGTTCGCCGTCCTGGCCGCCTGGGCGCTCGTCGGGGAGGCCATCACCGTCACCCAGGCCGTCGGCGGCGCCGTCGTGCTGGCGGGGCTCGCCCTCGCCAGGCAGGGCGACCGCACCGACGGCGCCAACACCGGGCTTCCCGAGACCCCGGCAGCACCCCCGCACGTTCGGCCCGAGCATTCGTCGTAGCCCGCTTCGGTGTGTGAAGATGCAGGGTGTGAGCTTGCGTAGAACGACTATGCGTCTGGCCGCGATCCTGGCGGCCGTCGTGTCTGCGACGTCGATCGTCGTTGCCGCCCCCGCCGCCGCGGAGCCGGCGTGCTCCGACATCGAGGTCATCTTCGGGCGCGGTACCAGCGAGCCGCCGGGCATCGGACGCGTCGGCCAAGCCCTCGTCGACGCACTGATCCCCCAGGTCGGCGGGCGCACGGTGTCCTCCTACGGGATGAACTACCCCGCCACCTACGACTTCCTGACCGCCGCCGACGGCGCCAACGACGCCACGGCCCGCATCGCCACGCTCGCCGCCACCTGCCCCAACACCCGCGTGGTGCTGGGCGGGTACTCGCAGGGCGCCGCCGCCGTCGACATGCTGGCCGGGGTACCGCCGCTGGGCAACCGGATCGGCGAGGTGGGCTCGGCACCACCGCTGCCGGGCAATCTCGACGGCATGGTGGCCGCCGTCGCCGTGTTCGGCAATCCGTCGGCGAAGTTCAGCCTGCCGCTCGACGGTGCTGGGACGTTCGCGGGGCGCTCGATCGACCTGTGCAGCGACGGGGATCCCATCTGCTCGCGCGGCCGCAACCCGTTCGCCCACACGCACTACGAGACCTCCGACTTCATTCCGCAGGCGGCCGCATTCGTAGCAAGGCTTGTCTAGCCCAGCTACGCGTTAGCATGTGGTGTGCTCCGTGATCTTGTTCGGCGCCGTGTCGCCGCCGCCGCCCTCGTCGCCGCCACCACGCTGACGGCCGGCCTCACCCTGGTGACTGCTCCCACCGCCGCCGCCGAGGGCTGTCCCGACATCGAGGTGGTGTTCGCGCGTGGCACCACCGAGGCGCCGGGCCTCGGCCTCGTGGGCGGCTCGTTCGTGAGCGACCTACGCGGCAAGGTGGGCGGCCGGTCGGTGGGCGCGTACGCCGTGAACTATCCCGCCAGCTACGACTTCCTGGCCGCCGCCAACGGCGCCAACGATGCGAGCGCCCACATCCAGTACATGATGGGCGCCTGCCCCAACACCCGATTGGTGCTGGGCGGCTACTCGCAGGGCGCGGCCGTGATGGACGTCATCGCCGCGGTGCCGATCCCGGCGGTCGGGTTCACCAACCCGCTACCGCCCAACACCCCCGACTTCGTCGCCGGCATCGCGGTGTTCGGCAACCCTTCGGCGAAGCTCGGGTTGCCGTTGACCACCAGCCCGGTGTGGGGCCCCCGAGCCATCGACCTGTGCAACGGCGGCGACCCGGTGTGCCAGACCGACGGCGAGGACGTCGCCGCCCACCGCGCCTACGCCGGCGGCCCCACGGACCAGGCGGCCACCTTCATCGCCGGCCTGCTGTGAAGTGACCGCGATCTTCCCCCGGAATTCCTGAAAACGGTCGGCTAGCATCGGTTTCGTGATCCGTCGCTCCGTCGTCACGGCACTCGTCGTCGCGTTCACCGCGGCTGCCCTGCTCGTCGCGCCCCCGATCGTCACGCCGCGCCTCGCGGCCACGGCCGCAGCGGCCTGCCCGGCCGTCGAGCTGATCTTCGCGCGCGGCCGGCTGGAACCCGCAGGCGCCGGGCAGATCGGCAATGCCCTGGCGAGCGCGCTGCGCTCCCGAGGAAAGAACGTCAACCTCTACGCTGTGCGGTACCCGGCCGACAATCAGATCGACGTGGGCGCCAACGACATGAGCGCCCGCGTGCAGAGCACCATGGCCGGCTGCCCCGACACCCGCATCGTCGTGGGCGGGTACTCCCTGGGCGCCGCGGTCACGGACGTGTTGCTCGCCGTGCCGTTCCAGTTCTTCGGGTTCAACAACCCGCTGCCGCCGGGGGCCGACCAGCACATCGCCGCCGTGGCCCTGTTCGGCAACGGCAGCGCGTGGGCAGGCCCGCTGGGCGCGGTGAGCCCTCTGTACCGCGAGCGCACCATCGATCTCTGCCACGGCGTCGACCCGATCTGCAACCCGGCCGACCCCAACACGTGGGAGAAGAACTGGTCCGACCACGCCGCCAAGGCCTACATCGACGCCGGCATGGTCAACCAGGCCGCCGACTTCATCGCGGGCCGCGTCTAGCCAGTGGGGCCCGATGCCAGGACGCCCGCCCAGCGGTAGGACGCCGGCCCAGCAGACCATTGATGCCCATGCCCACCCCTTAGCGACAACGAGCGACAACGCACGCGATCGTCCACAGGGCGCGGCCCACCGAGCAGTGAGGTCTCG